>NZ_JACARZ010000051.1:0-51863 GCF_013386315.1 Pseudomonas sp. P7779
GAGCGGGCTTGCCCGCGAAAGCGGTTGTTCAGTCGCCGGATGTATTGACTGACACGCCGCCTTCGCGAGCAAGCCCGCTCCCACATTGGAACTGAGTGAAGCCTGAACAACGAGGTTACCCTGATACCAATGAATCTCCCTCTCTTCGCCCGCCGCTTGCTGCGTCCCTTGCTGGACCCGTACCGGCGCTACCGTCACGCCAAGTTGATCCACGCGGTGCGGGTTTCCATTGGGTTGCTCGCAACGATCCTGCTCACCACCGGCATCAACCTGCCCCATGGTGAGTGGGCCTCGGTGACGATGCTGATCGTGATCGGCGGTTTGCAGCACCACGGCAATATCGGCAAGAAAGCCGTCGAGCGCGCCTACGGCACGTTGATCGGCGCCAGCGTCGGTTTGCTGCTGGTGCTGCAACAGGCGTATCTGGGGCAGCCACTTTTGACCTATTTGCTGATGTCGGTGGTGTGCGGGTTCTTTTCCTATCACGCCATCGGCAAGGGCGGATACATCGCGTTGCTGTCGGCCATCACCGTATTTATCGTTGCGGGCCATGGCGATAATCCGATATCGGACGGGTTGTGGCGCACGGTCGACATCCTGATCGGCATCGTCCTGGCCCTGGCGTTTTCCTTCGCCCTGCCGCTGTATGCGGTGTATTCCTGGCGCTACAACCTGGCCAGTGCCTTGCGCGATTGCGCGGCGATTTATAGCCGGATCATCAGCGGCCAATCGGTCACCGATGATGAACACCTCAAGCTGCTGAATCGCCTGAACGCCGCGATGCTGCAACTACGCTCGCTGATGCCATCGGTCTCCAAGGAAGTGCGGATTTCCATGACCGAGCTGGACACCCTGCAGCGGCATTTGCGGATGTGCATCAGCACCCTGGAGATCCTCGGCAACACCCGCCCCGACCCACGGGACAAGGAAGCCCTGGCGCGCATGCAGGTGGCGTTGAAAGCCGAGCACCGGCAGATTCGGGTGCAGTTGATCGGGATGGCGCGGGCGTTGCAATCCGGGGCCACCGACCGGCTGGAACGTCCGAGCACCACGCCGACCCACGAACAGACCTTTGAAGTGCCGGTGGTCAACGCGTTGGACGGTTACCGGTTATTGACCCTGCAACTGGCAGCCAATATTGACGCCATGCGCCAGCGCCTGGCCAAGAGCGCCAGCCACTGGAAAATCTGATCAGCCCCGGTGCAGCGCCTGTATCAACAGCTGCTGCAACGCCTGTAACCGAGGCGCGGGGCTGTCCTCGGCAAAGCGCAACACGTTCGCCACTTCGGGCAGCGGCATCCGCTGGTCGAAGGGGCGATACACTTCCACGCGCTTGTCGAGATGGTCACTGCTGAGCAGGCCGATGCCCAACCCGGCGGCGATGGCCGATACCACACCCTCCACCGACCCACATTCCACCACCACCTGCCAGCGAATGCCCAAGGCGCTCAGGCGTTCCTGGGCCAGTTGCCGGTAAAAACAGCCGGGGCCGAAGGTGATCAGCCGCACGCATTCGTCAGGCGCAGGCTGCCAGCCTGGCCGGGCGCACCAGTGCACCTGTTCGGTCCACAGCAATTGGTCCCGCGCTTCGATACGCGGGATGAAATCCTGGTGCAGCGCCAGGTCCAGCTCACGGTCCACCAGGGCCTGGCGAAGCACGTGGCTCTGCTCCACCACAATTCGCACATCCAGCTGGCGGTGTTGCCGGGAAAACTGGCCGAGCAAGTTCGACAACTCGGCCATCGGCACCTGTTCGGTGGCGCCCAGGCGGATGGAGCCTTGTAACTGCACCGGATTGAAATGCGCCAGCGCCGCGTCGTGGGCCTCGATGATGCGCCGGGCGTGGACGAGCAACTGCGCGCCGTCATCACTGGCCACCAGGCGCTGGCCCTCGCGCTGGATCAATGGCCGCTCGAGTTGTTTCTCCAGGCGCTTGATCTTCCAGCTGACCGCCGACTGGCTGAGGTTCAAACGCTCGGCCGCCCGGGTGACACTGCCGGTTTCGACCACAGTTTGCAGGGCACGCAGCACATCGATGGGCAGTCGCTGGTTCATGATCAGACCTATGACAAAAACAGGATTAGCAGAGAGTAAGTTGTCATTGGCGTCATGACCAGCCGAGCTTTAGGGTAAAGCCTTAATCAACCGCGAGGACCTGTCATGACTGCCCTGCTTAACGAAACCGCACTGATCAACGGTTGGCGCATCGCCACTGGCCGCCATGGCGAGGGGCTGCCGGTGCTGTTGCTGCACGGCACACCCGCCCATTCCGTCATCTGGCGCAAGGTGGTGCCGCGTCTGACTGCCGCCGGCATGCAGGTCCATTTGTTTGACCTGTTGGGTTTCGGCGCTTCGGAGCGTCCACTCCAGGGGGATACTTCGGTGGCAGTGCAAAGCCGCTTGATCGGCGATTTGCTGGACCACTGGGGGCTCGAGCGTGTGCACCTGGTGGGCCATGACATCGGCGGCGTCAACGCGCTGCTGTTTGCCCTTGACCACCCGCAGCGGGTGCACTCATTGACGGTCGCCGACGCCCCCAGCTATGACTCGTGGCCATCGCCCACTTGGCGCGGGATTCATCAGCGGTTTGCCGAACATGCACGCATGGCACCGGATGAACACCGCGCGTTGATGATCCGACAACTGGCCATGGCGGTGTTCGACAAGAGCGTGATGCAGGGCGCGCTGCTGGAGGAATACCTGGCGCCGATCAGTGGCGTGATCGGTCAGCCAGCGTTCTACCAGCATCAGGTGGCGCATTACGACTCGCGGTATACCGCCGATTTTGCGAAGCGCCTGCCGGGCATGGATTTGCCGGTGCAGATTTTATGGGGCGCTGAAGATGAATGGCAGCCGCTGGCTTATGCACATCGCCTGCGAAACGACATTCATGGGGCCGTGCTGCAGGTGGTGCAAAACGCCGGGCACTTTCTGATGGAGGATGCGCCGGAACGGGTGAGTGAGTACCTTGTAGACTTTATCGGCCAGGTTCACAGTAAACGCTGACTGCCATTTGTCGGGATTACACAAGCCAATAGACTTCACACTTTCTCTTACATATTTTTCACGTTTTATTCACATCCAGAGACGTAGGGTAAAGCCTCATCCGTTACAAACGTTGTAGTTAAAAACCCGCCGCCCCAGCGGGTTTTTTTTGCCCGGGATTTGAGTGGCCACACGGTTTCTGGAGAGAGGAGTCGAAGCAAACCGGCCCATTGCGAGCCGGTCTTGATGGGTCAACGAGCCACCTTGTTGACAGGCGACGCCGCTTGCTCACGTATCGCGCGCTGGGTATCGAGCACCCGCGCCAGGGCCGTTTCGGCTTCAGGACTTTGCTGCGGCACACGAATTGCCGCCGACACCAGGGTAATCAGCTTGGCCATGACCTCGGCATCCGTGGCCGGGCGTCCCAGGCTCATGGAGTTCATCAGCAAACGCAGCTCGGTACCGGCCATCACCCCGGAGATCGCCTTGAGGGCAAATTGCAGGCGCACCCCCAGCTCGTTGCGCGGCAAGTCCGGAAGCGCCAGGGCGAAGGCTTCGAAGAAGCGCTGGAACACCGGCTGGTAATGCACCTTGAGGTATTCCTGGATAAACGGCGACGTGTCGCTGTACACCCGCCCCAGGAACCGGATGAATGAACGCCCTTCCCCGCTGGCCGGGTCGCTGCGTTCCAGGCCCATGGCCGGGGCGAACAGCACCCCGAGCAAGGTGTCGCAATCCAGCGGGCCGTCGGATTCGGCTTCGCACCGGGCGAGCAACTCCAGGCGCTGCTCGTTGAGCGGCTCCAGGCGCTGCATCAGCAGGGTTTTCATCAGGGAGTCCTTGTCCCCGAAGTGGTAATTCACCGCAGCGAGATTGACCTGGGCCCTCTCGGTTATCTGCCGCAACAAAACAGCGTCATAGCCGTATTTGATGAAAAGAGCCTCTGTCGCATCCAGCAATCGGGTCTTGGTAACGTTTGGAGCGCTGAGTTTCTTCGCGACCATAGGGATTGGGGTTCCACTGCGGAAATATTGTTTTAAAAATTAATTTGATTTTTTATACCGGGGCCGCTGCCTGAAAGCAAGTAGTGACACAGCGCCATACTATTCAAAGCCAACAGCAACGGGCTCATTGAGGGTAGCTGATGGATTTTTGCAGCGCCGGAAACGTCCCTTTGAAGAATCGTTTCAAAGGGTAAAACCGCTCTATATCCATGGCTGGCGGAACGGCTGGATCGCGGTTAGTATTCAAACAATATTTTAAAAACAAGAAATAAAACCAGTCCGTGACGTGTACCAGGCAGCTCCTGAACTTGTTACAAGGATTTTCGGGGGAAGCACGGCGCTGTCGAGGCTGCAGGCGTAGTCATGATGACAGATACCCCCGCGCACCCAGGCTTTATCTCCTTGCAAGGCATCGGCAAAAGCTATCAGCTGGCCGGTCAACACCTGTCGATTCTCAATGATGTATGCCTGGCCATCGAAACCGGTGACAGCTGCGGCATCCTCGGCGCCTCCGGCTCCGGCAAAAGTACCCTGCTCAATATTCTCGGCCTGCTGGATTTGCCCGACTGCGGCCAGTACCGCTTTGCCGGCCATGACATCTTCAGCGCCAGCCCCGATCAACTGGCGGCGATCCGCAATCAGCAGATCGGTTTCGTCTTCCAGAGTTTCAACCTGCTGCCACGCCTCAGTGCCCTGGACAACGTCGCCCTGCCCCTGAGCTACCGCGGCGTGTCACGCCACGACTCGGTGGAACAGGCCCTGCGCATGCTCGACCAGGTGGGCCTGGCCGAGCGCGCCCACCATCGCCCGGCCGACCTTTCCGGCGGCCAGCGCCAACGGGTCGCCATCGCCCGGGCATTGGTCGGCAACCCGTCGGTGATCCTCGCCGACGAACCCACCGGCAACCTCGACAGCACCACCGCCCAGGAGATCATGGACCTGTTGCTGGCGCTCAACCGCGAGCAGCAGGTGACGCTGATCATCGTCACCCACGACCCGCACATTGCCGAACGCCTGAATCGCAAGATCCTGGTGCGCAATGGCGTGGTGCAAGAGGCCGGGCGCCTATGAGCCTGCGGGTCGAACAAAGCCTGAGCCAGTTGCTGTACGAGGCGTTTGTCAGCCTGCGCACCCTGGGCAAGCGCTCGATCCTGGCCTTGCTGGGCATCGTCATCGGCAGTTCCTCGGTGGTGGCGCTGATCAATATCGGGCACAACGCCGCCGAAGACGCGGCGATGATTTTCAAGGACATGGGCACCGACACCCTGGTGGCGCAATTCCCGCCCAGGGGTGCCAGCACTGCGCAAATGCCCGCCAGCCTGGACCTGGAAGCCGTGCGCCGCAGCGTTCCAGGCATTGCCCATATCGGTGCGGTCTCGCTGTTCAGCGGGCCAGTGGTGTTCCATGGCCGTACCTGGAACGCAAGCCTCGTCGGCAGTACGCCGGACCTCAAGGATGCCATGCGCCTGTCGGTGCGCGACGGGCGCTTCCTGTCGAGTTTCGATGCTGGGGAAACCTATGCGGTCGTCGGTGACCAGGTCGTCCAGGCCTTGAGCGTGCCCGGCGACCCGCTGCAACTGGGCGACCGGGTACGTATCAACGATTACCTGTTCCTGATCGTGGGCATTCTGCACAGCCAGCCCCGGGCAATGCTGATTCCCGTACAGGCCAACGAATCGCTGTTCGTCCCCGCCCCGGGCATGCGCCGGATCTACGCCAGCCCGCAAATCGGCAACGTGATCATCCGTGCCACCCCCGGCCAGGATATGGAACGCCTCGCCCAGGACTCAGCCGTGGCACTGCGAGCCCAGCTCACCGACCACGATGTCGACATTCAGGTGCCCCAGCAAATGATCGATGGCATGACCCGCCAAAGCCGGACCTTCGCCTACCTGCTGCTGGCCCTGGGCGCGATCTCCCTGGTGGGCGGCGGCGTCGGCGTGATGAACGTGATGCTGATGAACGTCTCGGAGCGGCGCCGGGAAATCGGGATTCGCATGGCCCTCGGGGCGCGCCAGCGCGACATTCGCAACCTGTTCCTGCTGGAAGCCGTGACCCTGACCGCCGTGGGTGCGGTATGCGGCGCGGTACTGGGCATGACCGCCGCATACCTGTATGCCAGGCTGTCCGGCTGGCAGTTTTCCCTGGCGGTGGCCGCGCTGCCGCTCGGGGTCGGCAGCACGTTGCTGGTGGGGCTGTTTTTCGGGATCTATCCGGCGGTGTCGGCCTCGCGGCTGCAGCCGGTGGAGGCCCTGCGCGATGAATAAACGCCTGCTGTTGTTGACCGCCTTGGTAAGCCTGCACAGCGTGGCCGCCGACGTGGTGATTCGCCCCTCCGCGCCCAGCACCACCCGCAGTGGCTATGAACGCAGCGTGTCGCTGAATGCCCAGTCCACCACCCTGACCCTGGGCGACGCGGTGTACCTGGGCCTGCGCAACAACCCGGCGATTCGCAGCGCGTACCTGCAACGGGTGGCGCAGAAATTCGACCTGCGGGTGGCTGAAGACACGTTCAACCCCAAGCTGACCCTGAACAGCTACTACCGCACGACTAAAGGCACTGAAGACAGCTCCCGCAACGCTAACCTCGCGCCTAATGCCACCTTGCTCGGTGAGTACGGCACGCGCCTGAGCATGAACTGGACCCAACAACTGAACAACGCCGATCGCGCCGGACGCTACCGCAGCGACGGCCTCGACCTGTCACTGATCCAACCGCTGATGCGCGGTGCCGGCTGGGACGCCACCACCGCCCCGCTGCGCCTGTCACGCCTGTCGGAACAGGCCAACCGCCTGAACCTCAAGGCCAACGTGGCGCAAACCATCAGCAACATCATCGCCACCTACCGCGAGTTGCTGCGGGCCCAGGAACAACTGAGCATCGTGCAGGACGCCCTCAAGCGCTCCGGCATTTTGCTTGAAGTGAACAAGGCACTGATCAGTGCCGGGCGCATGGCCGAGTTCGAGATTGTGCAGACCGAAGCCGATATCGCCACCCAGCAACTGGGGGTGGAAGAAGCCCAGAACCAACTGGACACCAGCCGCCTGGCCCTGCTGCGCCTGCTGGCCCTCGACCTGTCGACACCGATCCGCGCCACCGAGGCCCTTGAAGCCAGGCCCATGGACATCGATAAACGCCAGGCTTTCGTGCTGGCGCAGAACCAGCAGCCGGAATACCTCGCCACCCTGCTCGGCAGCCAGCAGGCCGACCTCAACCTGGTGATCGCCAAGGACTCCGGCCGCTGGCAAGTGGACCTGGTGGCCGGTGCCAACCAGATTCGGGCCGCCACCAATGACGATAACGGCTACAACAGCAATCGGCGCTGGGACAGCTACGCGGGCGTGCAGGTGCAGATTCCCATCGGCGACATCAGCACTCGCCAGGCCGAGGTGCACGCGCGGGTCGATGTGGAAAACCAGGAGATCATCATCGCCGACGCCCGCCAGCAACTGGAGCGCGACGTCAACGATGTGGTGCGCGACCTGGGCACTCGCTGGCGCCAGTATGAAATTTCCCAGCGGGCGGTAGAGTTGTCCAAGCGCAAGATCGAAATCGAACGGGAAAAACTCAGCGCCGGGCGCTCCACGAACTTCCAGGTGTTGAGTTTCGAAACCGACCTGCGCAACGCCGAGAACTCGCGGCTCAATGCGCTGATTGCCTATTTGAACGCCCAGACTCAGCTCGACTTGACCTTGGGCATGACGCTGGAAAGTTGGGAAATCGCCCTCAATGACTACTAATAAGAAGCGCCTGTTGGGCGCCGTGTTGATTGTGCTGGTGGCTGGCGTCGGCATTTCGCTGCTCAGCCGTCAAAGCCCGGCCGCCAACCAGCCCGGCAACGCCGAGCAGTGGCTGGCGGTGAAGGTCGACCCGCTGGTGCATCAGATCGGCCTGGTGGGCAAGATCGAGCCTGACACCACCATCACCCTCACCGCGCCGTTCGACGGTAATGTGCAGGCCAACCTGGTGGAACAGGGCCAGCGGGTCGAGGCCGGGCAGGTGCTGCTGCGCATGGACCCGGCCACCCTCGAAGTGCAACTGCGCGACGCCCTCTCCGCCCAGCTCAAGGCCCGGCGCACGGTGCAGGAAATGCAGGACTGGGACAGCGGCCAGCAAGTCGGGCGCGCCCGCCGCACCCTGCGCACTGCCGAAATGACCGCCAGCAACACCCAGCGCAAACTCACCGAAAGCGAAAACCTGTTCAAGCGCGGCATCATCCCGCGCAACGAACTCGACGACCTGAAACAACAGGCCACCCAGCAACAACTCGACCTGACGGCCGCCCGCGCTGAGCTGCAACAGGCCGTTGAACAAGGCAAGGGCGAATACCGGCAGATCGCCGATATGGAGCTGACCAACGCCACCGTGAAATATGAAGCCCTGCGCACCCTGCTCGATGGCAAGGAGGTCAAGGCACCGTTCTCCGGCATTGTGGTGCCGGCGCCGGGCAGTAACTCATCGACCCAGGGCAGCGGGAGCAATAACGCGCCGGTGCAGGCCGGGAGCAAGGTCAGCCAGGGCCAGGTGCTGTTTGGACTGGCGAATATCGAGAAACTGAAAATCGTCGCCAAGGTGTCGGAGCTGGACATCAACCAGTTGCACCAAGGGCAGGCGGTGGAGGTGACGGGCGACGGGTTTGATGGGGAACGGCTGACGGGATCGGTCAGCGTGGTCAGTGGCTTGGCGATTGCCAGCGACAGCCAGGGTAGCGCGCAGTTTCCGGTGACCCTGTCGATTCCCAAGCTGACCCCGCAACAGTTGCAACGGGTAAGGTTGGGGATGAGTGCGCGGTTGACCATTGTGACCTACAACAATGACCAGGCGATTGTCGTACCGGCCCAGGCGATCAGTCGCGGGGATGGGGTGATGACGGTGGAATATCGGGCAGCGATGGATAAACCGGTGGAGCGGGTGACGGTGACCACCGGGCAGTCGACGGCCCAGGGGGTTGAAGTG
The DNA here is from genome assembly GCF_013386315.1 of Pseudomonas sp. P7779. Lineage (NCBI taxonomy): Bacteria > Pseudomonadati > Pseudomonadota > Gammaproteobacteria > Pseudomonadales > Pseudomonadaceae > Pseudomonas > Pseudomonas sp. P7779. Next base: position 8,947 of record NZ_JACARZ010000051.1, read on the forward strand.
TTTGGGTTGAAGCCTGGGTTTGTGAAGGTCGGTCCATGAACCCGACCTGTAGGAGCTGGCTTGCCTGCGATAGCAATCTCTCAGTTGATAAAGATGCAGCTGACCCACCGCTATCGCAGTCAAGCCAGCTCCCACATTAGATTCAGAGGTGTGCCAACCTCGCGGCCAGCGCCTTGGCCTGAATCGCCACATCCGTCACTGCGGTACTTTCCCACCACATCCCGCGCAACGGCGGGCCCATGGCAAACAGCCGCTGGCTGACATTCCCGTGGGCATCCAGCACCGCCCCCGACACATCCGCCGCAATCCCCAACGCCAACGGCCCGGGCTGAATCAGCCCGCGCTTGAGCAACTGCCGGGGCAACGGCCGGGCCACGCGCCGCCAGTCATATTCAATCCCGCTGGAGTTGATCAGCGCCGCCCCCGACACCTGCACCACGTCCTGCTCTCCACGATGACGCAGGCGGATCGTCACCTCACCTTGCGAAGGCACCAGCCCCTTGTACGAAGCCGCCCGGATCCGCAGCCGCCCTTCTCCATGCAACCGCGCCACCAACTCGGCACTCAACGGCGGCGAACGGTGGTGGTGGCTTTCCCACCAGGGCCGCACATGCCGCACGAACTGACGTTTCTCGCCCTCGCTGGCCTGGCTCCACAACCGTCCGATGTTGGCGCGCACCGTGTCCAGCGGTGCTTGCCAGTCAATCCCCTGCTCCAGTGCGAGCCGGCATTGGCGCCGCACTTCCCGCAGCAATTGCCGGGGGCTGCGCAGGCGGTGGTCTTCTCCCAGGAAGTCGACCCAGGCCGGCGGCTGCCGACGGACATGGGGCAACAGGCCGTGGCGCGAAAAAATCTCGATGGGCCCGCGATGGCCAGCCTGTTCCAGGGACACCACGGCGTCCACCATGGTCAGCCCGGAACCGATGATCAGTACGGTGGATTGCGGGTCCAGTTGGGTCATGGCCGATACATCCCACGGGTCGACGGCAGCGGCATTCAAGCCGCTGGATTCGGTCTGTGGCGTGCGTGCCGCCGGGAACATGCCGGTGGCCAATACCGCACAGGCACCGCGCAGTTGCTGGCCGTCGTTCAAGGTCAGCCGTGTGGCGTGTTCATCCACCTCAAGGTCTGTCACCTCGGCGCGAATGTGCTCGACGGTCGACGCGGAAATCGCCTTGGCCTCGGCCAGCCGCTGCTGCGCGTACAGGCCAAAAATCCCGCGGGGCGGAAACAGTTCGCTGATGGGCACGTGCTGCTGGTCCGACTCGGGCCAGCCGCCGCCGGCGATGTAGGCGGTCAGCCACTGGGTCAGGTCATCGGCGTTGTCCGGGTCGACGCTCATGCGCGCGGCGTTGCCGTTCAAGGTGTGCCCAAGCTCTACCGCACTGTAGGCCTCGCCGCGCCCCAGTTCCTGGCGCGGCTCGATCACCAGGATCTGCCGCGTGCCCGGCAGGCGCAGCAACTGCACCGCCAGCATCGTCCCGCTCAGGCCGCCGCCGACAATCAGCACATCGGCGTTGCGAATGGCGCTCGTCGCCTGTCCGCGTTCGGTTTCACTCATGAAATTGCGCCCTTACTGTCTGCCTGAATGGTTGTGGTAAAAATCGCCCCGTGCAGTATCCAGCACATCGACCCGGGACGCCTAGTTCAGCCCGACTGCGGGAAGCCCAGGCTCTGGCCGCTAATCAGCCATTGCTCCAGCACCGTCGCCAGGCCGCCTTGCCAATGGGTGCTTTCCCCGCTCCACAATTCGGTCTTGCCCGAAGGCTGCCACCAGCGACAGAGCCGTTGTGAGGTGTCCACAGGGTCGATCCGTCGCACCATCGCCAACGGCTGGAGCCCAGGGGCATACGCGTGGGTAGGCCGGATGCGCCACACTTGTTGCTGCAGGGCAGCGGGCTCGAGGTCATCCGCCAGGGTCAGGATCTGGCCACCGATCACCTGGGCGGCCAGGGCCAGCAGCAATAGGCCGGGTTCGAAGGCACCGCTGAGGGCCAGCCGCGACTGCTCGGTAAAGCCCTGCTGACGCAAGCCATCAGCCAGGCGCTCGACATCCCGCAAGGCATCGATCCAGCGCCAGGCATACCACTGGCCGTCACGTTTGTGGCGCAGGGCGCTGTGCAACGGGGTCACTTGTGCCCAATGGCGCAACTGCGCCAACGCCTCGGGCAACACCGTGACCCGTTCGGCGGGCCATTCCACATCCAGCGCAAGTTCAAGTTCATGCACGCTCATAGGGTGATGCTCCTATTGGTGAAACAAGCATGCGGTGGTCCGCTGGCCGGATTTATGTGGGCGGCGGTGGGACGGCTCGACTCGCTCGCGAAAACGGTGCGTCAGGCAACATCAATGCTGAATGTCAGTCCGCATTCGCGAGCAAGCCCGCTCCCACATTTGTTTTATGTACACCCGACAAGTCACGATAGCTGGCCCCCGGATGGTTGTCCGCCAACCGCGCGCCGTCCCCAAACAATTTCTCCCGCAGGGTGCCCTGGGCATATTCGGTCTTGTACACGCCGCGCTTCTGCAACTCCGGCACCAGCAACTCGACCGCGTCGATAAAAGTCTCGTGGGTCAGTGCATAGGCCAGGTTGAAGCCGTCCACATCGGTCTCTTCAACCCATTCCTGCAACAGATCGGCCACGGTTTCCGGGCCGCCGACGAACAACGGGCCGAAGCCGCCGATGCCGACCCAGTCTGCCAGTTCATTCGGGGTCCAGACCTTGTTCGGGTCGGCAGTGGAGAAGGCTTCCACCGCCGATTGAATGGCGTTGGTATGCACATGCTTGAGGGGTTCATCGGGCTTGAACTGGCTGAAGTCGATGCCGGTCCAGCCGGAGATCAGGGCCATCGCGCCTTCGTAGCTGACATAGGATTTGTATTCGTCGAACTTGGCCTTGGCCTTGGCATCGGTCTCGCCAACGATCACCGTCTGCAAGTTGAAGATCAGGATTTTCTTCGGGTCACGCCCCGCCTCGGCCGCACGGCGGCGGATATCGGCAACGGTTTTCTTCAGCAGTACTTTCGACGGTGCGGCAACGAACACGCATTCGGCCTGTTCGGCGGCGAACTGTTTGCCACGGCTCGACGCCCCGGCCTGGTACAGCACCGGCGTGCGTTGTGGCGATGGTTCGCACAGGTGAATGCCGGGCACCTGGAAGTGTTTGCCGACGTGGCGGATCTCGTGGATCTTGCTCGGATCGCTGAAGATCCGCCGTTCGCGGTCGCGCAACACCGCGCCCTCTTCCCAGCTGCCTTCCCAGAGTTTGTAGCAGACCTCCAGGTATTCCTCGGCGTAGTCGTAGCGCGCATCGTGTTCGGTCTGGGCTTTCTGGCCGAGGTTCTTCGCGCCGCTTTCCAGGTACGAGGTGACGATGTTCCAGCCGACGCGGCCCTTGGTCAGGTGGTCGAGGGTGGAAAGGCGCCGGGCGAACGGGTACGGGTGTTCGAAGGACAGTGAAGCGGTGAGGCCAAAACCCAGGTGTTCGGTGACCAGCGCCATGGGGGCGATCAGCGACAGCGGGTCGTTGACCGGCACTTGGGCCGCCTGGCGAATCGCTGCGTCACCGTTGCCGTTATAGACGTCGTAGATGCCCAGCACGTCGGCGATGAACAGGCCGTCGAACTTGCCGCGCTCGAGAATTTTTGCCAGATCGGTCCAGTATTCCAGGTCCTTGTACTGCCATGAGCGGTCTCGCGGGTGGGCCCACAGGCCCGGCGACTGGTGGCCGACACAGTTCATGTCGAAGGCATTCAAACGGATTTCACGAGGCATTAAACGTTACTCCGGGGGCGACACCGTTGAGGTGGTAGTTGCCGACAATCTGGTATTTCCAGCGCAGGGGATCATCAAGGGTCGGCGGCAGCGCTGTACGCTGGCCGGTGAGTTCGAATTCGGCGTTGCTGGCGGCGATAAGGGCTTCGGCAGCCGCTATCTGGGCTTCTGTGAGGGCCACCGGGCCTGGGTGGGTTTCGGCACGTTCAAACAAAGCAGCCGCTACCTCCACGCGAATCTGCAAATCGCCGAAGCGGCTGATCACGTAGGGGTCATCACTTTTCTCGACAAAGCGCCGGGTGCTTTCCAGCAGTTGGCGCGCCTGATTCAGTGCGGTCATGTATGCAGCTCCTCAGTTCCAGGCATGGCGTGCGGGCTTGACGCCGTTGAGCACGAAGTTGCCGATCAGGTGGTATTTCCAGCGGGCCGGGTCGTGCAGGGTGTGGGTACGTGCGTTGCGCCAGAAGCGGTCGAGGTTGTGCTTGCCGGACACCGAGCGGGTGCCGGCCAGTTCGAAGAGTTTGCTGCTGGCGAGCAAGGCGGTTTCCGCCGACAGCACTTTGGCCTGGGCGACGACCAACGAGGCATTGGCCACGGTGTCTTCGTTGGGGTTGGCCAGGGCCTGGTCGACGGCAATGCCGGCCTTGGCGAGGATCGCTTCGGTGCCGTGGACCCGCCATTCCAGGTCGCCGATGGCGGCGATGGTGAACGGGTCTTGCCAGCCGTGATCCTGCTGGCTGTCGATCCAGGGCCGGGCCTGGCGTGCATGAATCTTGGCTTGTTCCAGGGCCCCGAGGGCGATGCCGGTGTCGACGGCCGCCTGGATGATCTGCGAAATCGGGCCGTTGGCGGTGGGTTGGTCGAAGGCCTGGTGCGCGGGGATCACCGCACTCAGCGGCACCTTCACACCGTCGAGGGTCACGCCGCCGCTGGCGGTGGTGCGCTGGCCGAAGCCGTCCCAGCTGTCGATCACTTGCAGGCCCGGCGCGTCCCGTTCGACAAAGGCGATGAACGCCTGGTCTTTTTCGTTGACGCCCACCGTCGGCACGATATGGGCGAACAGTGCGCCGGTGCAGTAGAACTTCTCGCCGTTGATGAACGCACTGTCGCCGTCAAAGCGCACTTGTGTGTCAAACGTGCCGGCGTTCTTGCTCTTGGCTTCGGAGAAGGCATTGCCGAACCGATAGCCCTGCAGGACCTTGGCGAAGTAGTGCTGCTTTTGCTCCTCGCTGGCGGTTTGCAGGAGGATGTCGACGACGCCCAGGTGGTTCTGCGGAATCTGCCCCAGGGACGGGTCGGCGGCGGAGATCAGCTTGATCACCTCGGCCACCGTCACATAGGACACTCCCGCGCCGCCGTAGGCCTTGGGAATGGTGATGCCCCACAGGCCACTGGCAGAGAATTCGTCCAGCTCGGCCACCGGCAGGCGTCGCTCGCGGTCGCGCACGCCGGCGTCCACGGCAAAACGCTTGGCCAACTCGGTGGCAACCGCAATGGCCTCGGCGTCCGAACGGATGATGTGGGCAGGTTGTAGGGGTTGGGCTGACATGGGCCGACTCCAGGCTCCAGAGAGATACTGGAGTGATTGCAGGAGTCGTGCCCGAATGCAATGTGCAATGAAATCAGCGGGTTGCCGGTATATCAGGGAAGTCGTTGGCGGTTCAAAACAGCAAAGTGTCCAACCACTGTTGCGCTGCCAACAGTTAAATCACCACGTTGCGCACAAACCGCACCGCCACGTCGCCGTCATTGCGATAGGCGTGAAGGTAGCGGCTGGCGAACATCAGGAACTCACCGGTGGCGACGTTTTTTTCCTCATCCCCCAGCACCAGCGTCAGGGTGCCTTCGAACACAAACAACTGCACGCTCCAACCCTCGGGGTCCGGTTCAGGCATGTAGCGATCGCCGGGCTCCAGGCGCATCTCCCATAGTTCCACTTCGCGACGCGCGGTGGCCTTGGCCAGCAGCACGGCTTTGCTGCCGGGGATGTCACCGGCCCAGGCCAGTTCGTTGATACGGCTGTGATCAGCGGCATCCGGGGCCTGGATCAAGTCGCTGAAGGCCACGTCCAGGGCTTCGGCCACCCGGTCGAGGGTCGACAGGCTGACGTTTTTCTCCCCCGCCTCGATTGCCACCAGCATGCGCCGGCTGACGCCGGATTTTTCGGACAGCGCCGTCTGGCTCAACTCAGCCGCATGGCGCAGGCGCCGAACGTTCTGGCTGACGTGTTGCAGGACCGAGGCCCGTTGCGGATTTTCTTTGTGCACTATATTGCTCACAGGGTGGGGTTGCGCAGTATACTGCCCAGCTTGCGGCGCATTGTGCGGTCCGCGCCCTTCCTGTGCAAGACCGAGCCGCCATGACCACCTCCCCGTTGTTTTCCCGTTTCAGCAAAGCCGAATGTGTATTGGTGGTGATCACCATGTTTTGGGGCGGCACCTTTTTGCTGGTGCAGCACGCCATGGCGGTCAGCGGCCCGATGTTTTTCGTCGGCCTGCGTTTTGCTGCGGCGGCGTTCATCGTCGGGGCGTTCTCATTCCGCAGCCTGCGGAACCTGACGCTGTTTGAATTGAAGGCCGGCTGCTTTATCGGTGTGGCGATCATGTTCGGCTACGGTTTGCAGACCATTGGCTTGCAGACGATCCTGAGCAGCCAGTCGGCATTTATTACTGCGCTGTATGTGCCATTCGTGCCGCTGCTGCAATGGCTGGTACTGGGACGGCGGCCGGGGTTGATGCCGAGCATCGGCATCATGCTCGCGTTTACCGGGCTGATGCTGCTGACCGGCCCGGCCGGGGCATCATTGAATTTCAGCCCCGGTGAAATCGCCACGTTGATCGGTGCGGTAGCGATTGCCGCCGAGATCATCCTGATCAGCGCGTTTGCCGGGCAGGTGGATGTACGCCGGGTAACGGTGGTGCAACTGGCCACGGCGTCGGTGCTGTCGTTCCTGATGGTGGTGCCGATGGGCGAGGCGCTGCCGGGGTTTTCCTGGTTGCTGCTGTTCAGCGCGGTGGGCCTGGGGCTGACCAGCGCGGTGATTCAGGTGGCGATGAACTGGGCGCAGAAAAGCGTCTCGCCGACTCGCGCCACGCTGATTTATGCCGGGGAGCCGGTGTGGGCCGGCGTAGTCGGGCGGATTGCCGGGGAGCGCTTCCCGCCGATTGCCATGGTGGGCGCGGCGTTGATCGTGGCGGCGGTGATTGTCAGTGAGATGAAAACCCGCCGGCAGCGGCTCGCCGAGCCCCAGGCCGAACTGGAACATGAAAACCAGGGTTAAGCGGCCTCAGAGGCGCAACTCACCGTCCAGGTTAATGGCCTGCAGGAACGCCTCGTCATGGGACACCACAATCAGCGCGCCCTGGTACTGATTGAGCATTTGCTCCAGGGCAATCCGGCTGGGCAAGTCCAGATGGTTGTCGGGTTCGTCCAGCAACAACAATTGCGGCGGATGCTCGGCGTAGAGCTGTGCGGCCAGGGCAATTTTCAGACGCTCGCCGCCGCTCAGTTGGCGCGTATCGAGGACCGCCCGGTCGGCATCGATGCCCATTTGCGCCAGCCGGGTACGCGCTTCGCTTTCCGCCAGTAGCGGATTACTTTCGTAAAGCCATTGCACCGCCGTGCGCTCGGGGTGCTCCAGCCCGGCGTGTTGGTCCAGCCAGCCGATATGGCAACTGCGCGCCAACTCACCGGCAGCCACCGGCAACTGGCCGGCAATCACCCGCAGCAGGGTCGACTTGCCACTGCCATTGGCTCCCAGGATCGCCATGCGCGTCGGGCCGGTCAGGGTGAGATTGATCGGCGCCGGGCTGCCAAACGGCAACACCACGTCGTTCAACTGCAGCACCAGCTTGCCCTGGGGCACCACGCTTTCCGGCGACAGCATCATGCGCTGGATCTCGGGCGCACACCGCGCACGCGCCTCGGCGATCCGTTGCTGTTGCTGCTCACGCGCCAGCTGCTGGTTGAGGCGCAACTTGCCCTGGCTGTTTTCACTGCGCTCTTTCTGGGCGTTGGTGATCAGTTTGGTCTGGTTGCCATCCCGGGCCTGGCGGTCGCCCCGGGCATTGCGGCGTTGCTGACGCTCCATTTGGATGACCGCTTCACGTTGTTCACGTTTGGCGTGCGCGCGCTCCCCCTGCAACGCCGACTGGAACGCCTGCTGCTCCTGCTCCCGTGTCGCCGCATAGTGGCTGTAATTACCGCCGTACACCGCCAAGCCCTTGGGCGACAGTTCGACAATCTCGTCCATGTGCTCCAGCAACCCGCGATCATGGCTGATCAGCACCAGGCCGCCGGGCCACCGATCAATCTGCTGGGCAAGCTTGTGCTGCTGATCGATGTCCAGGTGGTTGCTGGGCTCATCGAGGATCAACCAGTCTGCCCTCGACAACCAGGCGCCCAGCAAAGCGACGCGCTGGCGTTCGCCGCCACTGAGGGCCGCGGTTGGCGAGTCGGCAGTCAAGTGCCCCAGGCCGATTTGCTCCAGGGCCGCCGCCAGTCGAGGCGCGCAATCCCATTGATCAACGGCCAGTGCATGGTCCTGTTCGTCCACGCTGCCCTCGGCGATGCGCGCCAACGCCGCCAGCACTTGGTCGACACCTGCCAGCGCCGCCACGCTGGAATAGCGTTCGGGCTCCAATAGTTGCGTCACCGCGTACACACTGCCCTCGCGGCGCACATGCCCGCGGGTGGGCTGCAGGGTGCCCGCGAGCATTGCGCCCAGCAAGGACTTGCCCGTCCCGTTGGCCCCCACGAGGCCGGTCGCCCGGGCGCTGAAGGCATGGTTCAGATTGTCGAACAGGCTGCGTCCATCCGGCAGGCTGCAGGCGACATGGTCAAGGTGGAGCAATCGCTGGGTCATCACACGTCCTTATGCAACAGGCTGAAAAAAACCTCTGAACAGCATACCTGCCCTGGATACGGGCATTGAAACAATGCCAAACAGCCTTTTTCAGCCTACCTTGTAGGATCCTGCCACATCTTGCCGTTTGGTGATCAAGATTCCGGCACGTATGATGCATCCCAAACTCCCGCAGATTAGAAGCCTATGTCCCTGATAGTTCTACTGCTTCTGCCTTTTATCGGCAGCTGTCTGGCGGCCTTGCTGCCGCACAACGCACGCAACACAGAGTCCCTGCTGGCCGGCCTTGTGGCCCTGGTCGGGACGGTTCAAGTCGCCCTGCTCTACCCCCAGATCGCCCATGGTGGCGTGATACGTGAAGAATTCATGTGGTTGCCCAGCCTCGGGCTGAACTTCGTATTGCGCATGGACGGTTTTGCCTGGTTGTTCTCGATGCTGGTGCTGGGCATCGGGACCCTGGTGTCGCTGTACGCCCGGTATTACATGTCGCCGGAAGACCCGGTGCCGCGCTTCTTCGCGTTTTTCCTGGCCTTCATGGGTGCGATGCTCGGCCTGGTGATCTCCGGCAACCTGATCCAGATCGTGTTTTTCTGGGAGCTCACCAGCCTGTTCTCGTTCCTGCTGATCGGCTACTGGCACCACCGCGCCGATGCCCGGCGTGGAGCCTATATGGCGCTGATGGTCACCGGCGCGGGCGGCTTGTGCCTGCTGGCGGGGGTGATGCTGCTCGGGCATATCGTCGGCAGCTACGACCTGGACCAGGTCCTGGCTGCCGGTGATCAGATCCGTGCCCATTCGTTGTACCCGATCATGCTCGCCCTGGTGCTGATCGGCGCCCTGAGCAAAAGCGCGCAATTCCCCTTCCACTTCTGGCTGCCCCACGCCATGGCTGCACCGACGCCGGTGTCGGCCTACCTGCACTCGGCAACGATGGTGAAGGCCGGCGTGTTCCTGCTGGCCCGCCTGTGGCCGTCGCTGTCCGGCAGCGAAGAGTGGTTCTGGATTGTCGGCGGTGCCGGTGCCATTACCCTGCTGCTCGGCGCTTATTGCGCCATGTTCCAGAACGATCTCAAGGGCCTGCTGGCCTACTCCACCATCAGCCACCTCGGGCTGATCACCTTGCTGCTGGGCCTCAACAGCCCGCTGGCCGCTGTCGCCGCCGTATTCCATATCCTTAACCACGCCACTTTCAAGGCGTCGCTGTTCATGGCGGCGGGGATCATCGACCACGAAAGCGGCACCCGTGACATCCGCAAGCTCAGCGGCCTGTTCAAGCTGATTCCGTTTACCGCCACCCTGGCGATGGTCGCCAGTGCGTCCATGGCCGGCGTGCCGCTGCTCAACGGTTTCCTGTCCAAGGAAATGTTCTTCGCCGAGACCGTGTTCATCTCCGCCACCGCCTGGGTGGAAATCGCCCTGCCGGTCATCGCCACCATCGCCGGTACCTTCAGCGTGGCCTATGCCCTGCGCTTTACCGTGGATGTGTTCTTCGGCCCTAAAGCCACCAACTTGCCTCACACCCCGCACGAGCCGCCACGCTGGATGCGCGCGCCGGTGGAGTTGCTGGTGTTTACCTGCCTGCTGGTGGGGATTTTCCCCGCCCAGGTGGTCGGTTCGATCCTCGCCGCAGCGGCCCTGCCAGTAGTCGGCGGCGAACTGCCGGAATACAGCCTCGCCATCTGGCACGGCTGGAACGCGCCGATGATCATGAGCCTGGTGGCCATGTCCGGCGGCGTGGTGCTCTATCTGCTGCTGCGCAAGCAACTCAAGTTGGGCCGCTTCAAATACCCGCCGATCATCAGCTACTTCAACGGCAAGCGCGGCTTCGAGCGCTGCCTGGTGGTGATGATGCGCGGGGTGCGCAAGATCGAAAAACGCATCAGCACCAAACGCCTGCAAACCCAGCTGTTCCTGCTGGTGCTGGCGGCGGTGATCGCCGGGTTGATCCCGATGCTCTACAGCGGCATCAGTTGGGGCGACCGGCCGAAGATCCCGGGCTCCATCGTGTTCGTCACCCTGTGGCTGCTGGCAATCGCCTGCGCCCTGGGCGCCGCCTGGCAAGCCAAGTACCATCGGCTGGCAGCCCTGACCATGGTCAGCGTGTGCGGGATGGTGACCTGCGTGACCTTCGTCTGGTTCTCGGCGCCAGACCTGGCGCTGACGCAACTGGTGGTGGAAGTGGTCACCACCGTGCTGATCCTGCTGGGCCTGCGCTGGCTGCCACGGCGGATCGAAGAAGTTTCCCCACTGCCCAGCTCGCTGCGCAAGGCACGCATCCGCCGCCTGCGGGACTTCCTGCTGTCCACCGTGGTCGGTGGCGGCATGGCGCTGCTCTCCTACGCGATGCTGACCCGCCAGACGCCCAACGACATCTCCTCCTTCTACCTCAGCCGTGCCCTGCCAGAAGGCGGTGGCAGCAATGTGGTGAACGTGATGCTGGTGGACTTCCGGGGCTTCGACACCCTGGGAGAAATCACCGTGCTCGGCGCCGTGGCGCTGACCGTCTACGCCCTGCTGCGCCGCTTCCGCCCGTCGAAGGAAAGCATGGAACTGCCCGCGCAACAGCGCCAACTGGCACCCGACGTGGCCACCGACCTGATCAACCCGCGCCAGGCCAGCGACACCGCCCTGGGCTTCATGATGGTGCCGGCGGTGCTGGTGCGCCTGCTGCTGCCGATTGCGCTGGTTGTCTCGTTCTACCTGTTCATGCGTGGGCACAACCAACCGGGCGGCGGGTTTGTCGCCGGCCTGGTGATGTCCGTCGCGTTCATCCTGCAATACATGGTCGCCGGTACCCAGTGGGTCGAGGCGCAGATGAGCCTGCGGCCGATGCGCTGGATGGGTTTTGGCTTGTTGTCGGCAACCCTGACCGGGCTGGGCGCACTGCTCGCCGGCTACCCGTTCCTCACCACGCACACCTGGCACTTTAGCCTGCCGGTGCTGGGGGACATCCACGTCGCCAGCGCGCTGTTCTTCGACGTCGGTGTGTACGCCATGGTGGTCGGCTCGACCTTGCTGATGCTCACCGCCCTCGGCCACCAATCGGTGCGCGCCCATAAACCCAGTAACCAGGCGAAAGCCGTTGCCAGCCCAGGAGGAGCCGCCTGATGGAAGAAGTCATCGCAATTGCCATTGGGGTCCTGGCGGCCTCCGGCGTCTGGCTGATCCTGCGGCCACGGACGTTCCAGGTGGTGATGGGCCTGTGCCTGCTCTCCTACGGGGTCAACCTGTTCATCTTCAGCATGGGCAGCCTGTTCATCGGCAAGGAGCCGATCATCAAGGATGGCGTGCCGCAAGACTTGCTCAACTACACCGATCCGCTGCCCCAGGCCCTGGTGCTGACGGCAATCGTGATCAGCTTCGCCATGACCGCACTGTTCCTGGTGGTGCTGCTGGCATCCCGGGGCCTGACCGGCACTGACCATGTGGACGGCCGGGAGCCCAAGGAATGACCTGGATGAATCAACTGATCATCGCGCCGATCCTGCTGCCGTTGCTGACCGCCGCGCTGATGCTGATGCTCGGCGAGAAGCACCGCCCGCTCAAGGCGCGGATCAACCTGTTCTCCAGCATGGTGGGCCTGGGCATCGCCGTGCTGTTGCTGTACTGGACCCAGAAAGGCGGCCCCGGCTCCATCGGTGTGTACCTGCCGGGCAACTGGCAGGTGCCGTTCGGCATCGTGCTGGTGGTGGACCAACTCTCGGCGATGATGCTGGTGCTCACCGGGATCATCGGCGTCAGCGCGCTGTTGTTTGCCATGGCCCGTTGGGACCGCGCCGGCACCAGCTTCCATGCACTGTTCCAGATTCAGTTGATGGGCCTGTATGGCGCCTTTCTGACCGCCGACCTGTTCAACCTGTTCGTGTTTTTCGAAGTGCTGCTGGCGGCGTCCTACGGCCTGATGCTCCACGGTTCCGGCCGGGCGCGGGTGTCGGCGGGGCTGCATTACATCTCGATCAACCTGCTGGCCTCGACCTTGTTCCTGATTGGCGCGGCGCTGATCTATGGCGTCACCGGTACCTTGAACTTTGCCGACCTGGCACTGAAAATCCCCCTGGTGCCGGAAGCCGATCGCGGCCTGCTGCATGCCGGTGCGGGCATCCTCGCCGTCGCCTTCCTGGCCAAGGCCGGAATGTGGCCGCTGAACTTCTGGCTGGCGCCTGCCTACTCCTCGGCCAGTGCGCCAGTGGCGGCGATGTTTGCGATCATGACCAAGGTCGGCGTGTACACCGTGCTGCGTCTGTGGAACCTGCTGTTCTCCGGCCAGGCGGGCGCCTCGGCACTGTTTGGCGGCGACTGGCTGATCTACGGCGGCATGGCAACGATCGTCTGCGCGGCGCTGGCGATGATCGCGGCGCAACGCCTGGAACGCATGGCCAGCCTGAGCATCCTGGTGTCCGCCGGGATCCTGCTGTCGGCGGTGGGGTTTGCCCAGCCAAGCCTGACCGCCGGGGCGCTGTTTTATCTGGTCAGCTCCACCCTGGCGCTGAGTGCGCTGTTCCTGCTGGCCGAATTGATCGAGCGTTCGCGCTCGGCCAACGACATGCCCCTGGACGACGAAATCGAAGCCCTGCCCAAGGCCATGGAATCCCTGCATCCGCCGCCCGGCACCAACCTCGACGACGAACAGAAAGCCGTAGTCGGCCAGGTGATTCCCTGGACGGTGGCGTTCCTCGGCCTGAGTTTTATCGCCTGCGCCCTGCTGATCATCGGCATGCCGCCGCTGTCCGGGTTTATCGGCAAGCTCAGCCTGCTCAGCGCCTTGATCAACCCGATGGGCCTGGGCAATGCCATCGACGAACCGGTGCGTCCGGCCGCCTGGGGCCTGGTGGCACTGCTGATCTTCTCCGGCCTGGCTTCGCTGATCGCCTTCGCCCGCCTCGGCATCCAGCGTTTCTGGACCCCGGAAGAACGTCCATCGCCGCTGCTGCGCCGCTTCGAATGCGTGCCGATTTTCTTCCTGCTGGGCCTGAGCATCGCCCTGACGTTCAAGGCCGAGCCGCTGATGCGCTATACCCAGGCGGCCGCCGAGAGCCTGAACAACCCGGAACACTATGTGATGGCGGTCATGGCGACGCGTCCGGTGCCGAGCCCTGAAGCCAAGGCCGCCGCCCTGGAGGTGCAGCGATGAAGCGCCTGTTCCCTGCCCCGTGGCTGTCATTGGCATTGTGGTTGTTGTGGCTGGTGCTGAACCTGTCCGTCAGCCCCGGCAACCTGCTGCTGGGGGCGATCCTCGGCTTTGCGGCACCGCTGATGATGGCGCCGTTGCGCCCGCTGCCGATCCGCATCCGCCGCCCGGGGGTGATCATCCGTTTGTTCTTCCTGGTGGGGCGTGACGTGATCATCTCCAACCTCGCCGTGGCCTGGGGCATCCTGACCTGCGGCTCTCGCCCACCGCGTTCGCGCTTTATCAAGATCCCCCTGGACCTGCGGGATGCCAACGGCCTGGCCGTGCTGGCGATGATCACCAGCGTGACGCCGGGCACCGTATGGTCGGAACTGGCCCTGGACCGCAGCGTCCTGCTGATCCACGTGTTCGACCTGGATGACGAAGCGCAGTTTATCGAGCACTTCAAACACGCCTACGAACGGCCCCTGATGGAGATCTTCGAATGAGCGCCCTGCTCTCCAATGCGATCCTGTTCAGCCTGTTCCTGTTCTCCCTGGCCATGGTGCTGACCCTGGTGCGCCTGTTCAAAGGCCCGTCGGCCCAGGACCGGGTCCTGGCGCTGGATTACCTGTACATCCTGGCCATGCTGATGATGCTGGTGCTGGGTATTCGGTATGCCAGTGACACGTATTTTGAAGCGGCGCTGTTGATTGCGCTGTTTGGCTTTGTGGGGTCGTTTGCCCTGGCGAAATTCCTGCTGCGTGGGGAGGTGATCGAATGATCAATGTCGACGTGTTGCCGCTGTGGGTTGAAGTGATCGTCGCGGTATTGTTGGTGCTTAGCAGCCTGTTTGCGCTGATTGGGGCGATTGGATTGTTGCGGATGAAAGACTTCTTCCAGCGCATGCACCCGCCGGCGTTGGCTTCGACCTTGGGCGCCTGGTGTGTGGCGCTGGCCTCGATCATCTACTTTTCGGTGCTCAAGTCCGGGCCGGTGTTGCACGGTTGGTTGATCCCGATCCTGCTGTCGATCACAGTGCCGGTGACCACATTGCTGCTGGCACGCACCGCGTTGTTCCGCAAGCGCATGGCCGGGGATGATGTGCCGGCTGAAGTCAGCAGCCGTCGCACTGACAGCGGCAGCTGATCCCCACAGGCGCCGCAGTGGTGAAGTTCGTTCTCCAATAGAATCCATAAAATAGAACCTCAATCGCTAATCCCGGTATCGGGATCACTTTATGAGGTTCTCCCCCATGGCATTCACTCCCCTTGTCCAGGCCCATCTCGACGCGTGGGTTGCCTGCGCCGCTGACTTCGGCCCATTTCTCACGGGCCAGGAAGCCACCCTCACCCTCAATGAGCAGCGCAAGGCTTATGAGCAGGTGCTTTGTTCCCATCCGATTCCCGCCGGTGTCAGCTTTTGTGACGTCGATATGGGTGGCGTACCGGGCATGATGGTCGTGCCGGATGGGTTTGAGGGTGACCGGGTGCTGCTTTACATCCACGGCGGTGGTTATGTCGGCGGCAGTCCGCGGGGCTACCTGGGCCTTGCCGGCCACTTCGCAAAACTGCTGGGTGCAAAAGTCTACCTGCCCGACTACCGCCTGGCGCCCGAGCATCCGTTCCCCGTACCTATTGATGATACGTTGCAGGCTTATCGCTGGCTGCTCGACCAGGGCAATGACCCCAGGTCCATCGTGTTCTCGGGCGATTCGGCCGGCGGCGCAATGGTGGTGTCGGTGATGGTCAAGGCCCGCAACGCAGGCCTGCCACTGCCTGCCGGGGGCGCCGCCTTGTCGCCGTGGGCCAACCTGGAACACACCGGCGCCTCCATCGACAACCGTGACGGCCTCGACCCGCAAGCCTCCCGCCTGGGGCTGACGCTGCTTGCAAAAGCGTTTCTCAATGGCGCGCTGCCGAATGATCCCGATGCGTCGCCGGTGTTCGCGGACGTCCGGGGATTGCCGCCCATTCTGGTGCAGATCGGCGAAAACGAAGTCATGCTCAGCGACGCCATGCGCCTGGCCACCCACCTGGGGGAAAACCGGGTACGCGTGTCGCTGGAGGTTTGGCCCGGGATGTTTCATGTCTGGCATTTGTTTGCGGCAATCTTGCCCGAAGGCATGCAGGCCGTGGCGAATGCGGCGTTGTTTCTGGACCAGGCAATACGTGGCAGCCGTAGCGCTTGAGGGGTTGCCCAGAGCGCGGGAAAGGCAGCGCTCCTGCCGATAACTATCTGTCACCTGGGGCCCCACCGCCCCACCTACCTTTATCGGACAACGTATCCCGATACAGGTAATGATCATGTATACCCATTCCGATGCACTGACCACGCTGTTTGATTTGCTCAACTCGCTGAATGCGCTGATTTCACATTTGACGAGCCAGCAACAGGCAGCCAAGCAGCGGGGTCTCGAGTTGTATCAACTCGGTGAATTCGAAGAGTGCGAAATCCACCTGACCATCTCCGCCTCGGCCGGCGATGCGCCGTCCCAATACGCCCTGGGCGAAGCCATCCGGCGCCGGGTCGGCAGTGTCGACCCCGAGGCCCAGGCGTGGTACCGCCTGGCCGCTGCCCAGGATCATGTGTACGCCCTGATGCGCCTGGGTGGCGAAACCAACCTGGCCAAGGCCAAGGCCCTCGCCCAGGCAGGTGCCGATGCTGGCGACGGCGCAGCGATGCTGCAGCTGTATGAACTGACCAAAGATCGCTCGTGGCTGAGAAAGGCAGGTGATGCCGGCTGCGCCGAGGCCTATTACATTGCGGCGCTGTTGTACGACAAAAACCCGGAGGCCAGTGACAACCGCGACTCCATGCTCAGGTATGCGGCCTTCAAGGGCTTCCCGCCAGCGATCAAGTGGCTGGCCAACATGCAGACCTACTACCGCAACCTCTCCTACCAGCGCATACACCTGGAAAAACGGCTGGCGCTGAATGACCTTGATGGCGTCATGACCTATGCCGGTGCGCTCGGCGGGTTCGATATCGATGAAAGTGGCACCAACCGCTATCACTACCCCGAGAACAAAATCCACGCCTATGGGCTCTACTGGCTGGTCATGGACAGTACCCGGCAAAACCCACGGCACGCCGATGCCGCAGGCTACCTGCAACAACTGGCCAGCGCGCTGACTGCCGAAGAAATGGAAACAGCCAAGGCGTATGGCCGCCAGTGGAAAACCGAGCACCCGGCGCTGTCGGAGTTCAGGTTGACCTACAGCGACCTGAAATGACCGGCGTCTGATGACGGATTCGAGAGCACATCCGGCAGTTAAAGATTAATTAATCCAAAAACAGCTTGGCTAAGTATTTCCAGGCTGGTACGGTTTAGTGGATTATTTAATCCACTAAACTTCAGGCCTCCCCCATGACAGCTCACACCCCTCGCTTCAACCACAAAGTCGCCCTGGTCACCGGCGGTTCCCGCGGTATCGGCGAAGCGATTGTCCGCCGGCTTTCAATTGAAGGTGCAGCGGTCGCGTTTACCTATTCCTCCTCTGCCGACAAGGCACAAGCGCTGGTTGGCCTGATCGAAAGCAAAGGTGGAAAAGCCTTGGCGATTCAGGCCGACAGCGCCGATGTGGCGGCAATAGAACGGGCGGTCGCGGCCACTGTCGAGCATTTCGGCGCCTTGAATATCCTGGTCAACAACGCCGGGATCCTGCTGATGGGCACCGTCGACACCTTCAGCCTGGAAGACTTCGACCGAATGTTTGCGGTCAATGTGCGGGCCACGTTTGCGGCGGCCAAGGCCAGCTCGGCGGTGATGCACACGGGTGACCGAATAATCACCGTCGGCAGCGTGGTCGCCCAACGTTCGGGCTTCCCGGGCTCCAGCGTCTATAGCATGACGAAGTCGGCGATCGCCGGTATGATCCGCGGCCTGGCGATTGATTTCGCGCCGCGCGGCATCACCGTCAACAACGTGCAGCCGGGCCCGACCAGCACCGACATGAACCCGGCAGACGGGCCCCATGCGGACATGATCAAAAGCCTGATCCCCTTGGGCCGCGTGGGCACCGCCGACGATGTTGCCGGCATGGTTGCTTATCTCGCGTCCGAAGAAGCGGCATTTGTCACCGGCGCAAGCATGACCATTGATGGCGGCTACCTGGCCTGAGCCTTCACCTGCATTTTCCCCCGAGGTAACCATGGCAAGACCCAGAGCATTCGACCGCGACCAGGTGCTGCGCGAGGCCATCCGGGTTTTCTGCGACAAGGGTTTTGCCGCGGCCTCGACTGAAGAACTGATGCAGGCCATGGGACTGAGCCGCCAGAGCATGTACAACACCTTTGGCGACAAACGCCAGTTGTACCTGCTGGCGATGGCCGAGTATCAGCGCACCGGCGTCGACGACTTGATCGAGCGCCTGAACCAGGGCCCGACGCCGTTGCAGGCACTGCACGATACCCTGCAATCCTTCGCCACCCGCGCCCTGCGGGAAGGAACGGCGGGTTGCATGGGGGTCAATGCCATCTGCGAGTTCGGCATGGGTGATGAAGAAATCAATCAACTCACCGCCCACAGCGCCGACCGCTTGCGCAATGCATTCGAACAGACGCTGGAGCGTGCGCAGGAACAAGGCGAATTGAACGCCGACACCGACCTGCCGGGCGCGTGTGACTTTCTGATGGCCACCCTCAGCGGCATGAAAGTCGCCAGCAAGGGCGGCGCCACCACTGAGCAGCTGGAGCGCATTGCGGGTTTTGCACTGCGGGCGCTCAGCGCAAACGCGTGATCAGCCCACTACAGGATCGGCGCGCCAAATCGACCCAATCGTGGCATCCAATGGTCCAGGATCTGCGCTGACGCCAGGATATGGTGCGCATGCCCGATCAACAGCCGACGCGGCACAAACCCGATATAGCGGGAGTCATCGCTGTTATCGCGATTGTCGCCCAGCATGAAGTAACTGTCGGCAGGCACCACCACCGGGCCGAAATCGCGCAGCGCCCGTACTGTCGGCATGAACTGCACCGTGCGCTGGCTGCTGTTCGCACGCTCCGTCACCTTGATCCCCGGAACTGTTTGGCCAGGCGCGATGGGCTCGCTGATGTCCTGCCCATTACTGTAGGTGGCCGGCGTACCGTTGACCCACAACACCTCGTCGCGCATTTCCAGGGTATCGCCGGGGATACCGACAATGCGTTTGATCAAGCGCGTGCCGTCCTTGGGCGAGGAGAACGTGACGACATCTCCGCGCTGGGGGTTATCCAGTCTCGCCAGGGAAATATCAGTGAGGGGCAATTTGAGGTCGTACGCGACGCGATTGACCAGCACCACATCGCCCTCAAGTAACGTCGGGCGCATGGAACCGGACGGGATGGGATTCCAGTCAGCCAGGGAGGTGCGGAAAACCCCGAAGCACAGCCAGAAAATGATCGCGTAACGGTAGCGGATTAACCAACGGCGCATAGATCCTCGCAATACGAAAAGGCACACCGGCCTGCGCCGGGTACCCACGGTGATTTTTGGCAATGCTCGCTTATTGCATCGCAAGATTAAATTAACATTAGCGTTGCCGACCCATGACAGTCGATATTTTCAAGCACACGGAAAAGGAGTTTCACGCCCCATGGATAGCAAATGTTCGGTCTTTATCGCAGCCAGCGTCGACGGCTTTATTGCCCGGCCAGACGGTGATATCGAGTGGCTTCATCGCCCTGAGTACGAAGGCGCCGAATTGAACGGCGTGACCTATGAACACTTCATCGCCACCGTGGATGCGCTGGTGATGGGCCGCAAGACCCTGGAAAAAGTGTTGTCCTTTCCGGAGTGGCCCTATGAGGGCACGCCGGTCATAGCACTCTCTCACCAATCGGTTGAGCTACCTGCAGCTTTGAAGGGCAAGGTTGAGGTGGTGAGCCAGGATGTCACCAGCCTCGTGGCAGCGTTGGCCGAGCGCGGGATGAAACACCTGTATATCGACGGAGGCCAGACGATTCAGGCGTTTCTTGAGGCGGGTTTGATCGACGAGATGATCATCACGCGTATTCCGGTTGTGCTGGGCCAGGGGATCCCCTTGTTCAGCCAGTTGGGTGGCGAGCATGAGCTTCGGCATATCGGCACGTATGCGTCGGATAATGGGTTTGTTCAAAGCCGGTATGAGGTCGGTGGCAAGCGCTGATGCTCATTGAGTAATTGGGTTAAATCGAGGTGTCTGTATCGCAGGCAAGCCAGCTCCCACATTAAGCAGCTATGCGCTTGATCCTGAACCGGCCTGATCTGTCCTTGAATGTGTCAACTATGTCCCCGCACAGGCGTCCGGCCCGTGGTCCGCTGCAAGCGCGGTCGCCATAGCCGCCAATACCCGAATAACGGATAGACAGGCCAAAAAAAACGCCCCGAACCAGTCGGGGCGTTTTTCATTCAGCAATCACCAATCAAGCCTGATCAGCCAACCGCCACGTCGTCCCGCCCTTCCCGTCTTCCAACACCACACCCATCGCGGTCAGTTGGTCACGGATACGGTCAGACTCCGCCCAGTCCTTGTTGGCCCGGGCAGTCAAACGTGCCTGGATCAGCGCATCAACTTCAGCGGCATCCACACGCCCTTCAGCGCCCGCCTGCAGGAAGTCATCGGCTTCCATCTGCAATACGCCCAGCACGCTCGCCAGCTCTTTCAAACGTGCGGCAAGCCCCGCCGCTGCGTCGAGATCGCTCTCGCGCAGGCGGTTGATCTCACGCACCATTTCAAACAGCACCGCGCAGGCCTCAGGCGTACCGAAGTCGTCGTTCATCACTTCGGTGAACCGCGCAACAAACGCTTCGCCGCCCGCAGGCGCCACGGAGGGCAGGCCTTTCAACGCGTGGTAGAAACGCTCCAGGGCGCCCTTGGCGTCCTTGAGGTTGTCTTCCGAGTAGTTGATCGCGCTGCGGTAATGGCTCGACACCAACAGGTAGCGCACCACTTCCGGATGGTACTTTTCCAGCACGTCGCGAATGGTGAAGAAGTTGTTCAAGGACTTGGACATCTTCTCGCCATTGATGCGAATCATGCCGCAGTGCATCCACGCGTTGGCGTAGGTCTTGCCGGTGGCCGCTTCGCTTTGGGCGATTTCGTTTTCGTGGTGCGGGAACTCAAGGTCGCTGCCGCCGCCATGAATGTCGAAGGTCTCCCCCAGGCAGCAGGTGGACATCACCGAGCATTCGATGTGCCAGCCCGGGCGCCCGGCGCCCCATGGCGACTCCCAGCTCGGCTCGCCGGGCTTGGTGCCTTTCCACAGGACGAAGTCCAGCGGGTCTTGCTTGGCTTCGTCGACTTCGATCCGCGCACCGATGCGCAGGTCTTCGATTTTCTTGCGCGACAGCTTGCCGTAGCCCATGAACTTGGCGACGCGGTAGTACACGTCGCCATTGCCCGGGGCGTAGGCGTAACCCTTGTCGATCAGGGTCTGGATCATCGCGTGCATGCCCGGGATATGGTCCGTGGCGCGCGGTTCCATGTCCGGCTTGAGGATGTTGAGGCGTGCCTCGTCCTCGTGCATCGCAGCAATCATGCGCTCGGTCAGCGCGTCGAACGACTCGCCGTTTTCGTTGGCGCGATTGATGATCTTGTCGTCGATGTCGGTGATGTTGCGCACATACGTCAGGTCATAACCGCTGAAACGCAACCAGCGGGTCACCAGGTCGAAGGCAACCATGCTGCGGCCGTGGCCGATGTGGCAGTAGTCGTACACGGTCATGCCGCACACGTACATGCGCACCTTGTTGCCATCCAGCGGCTTAAAGACTTCTTTGGTCTTGCTGAGTGTGTTGTAGATCGTTAGCACGACAGTTCCTTAAAACAGAATCACTGGCCCCACGAATCACGCAAGGTCACGGTACGGTTGAATACCGGAGCACCGGGTTTCGAGTCCTTGATATCCGCGCAGAAGTAACCTTCGCGCTCGAACTGGAAACGGTCTTCCGGCTGTGCGTCGCCAAGCGATGGCTCGGCACGACAACCCGTGAGAACTTGCAGCGAGTCAGGGTTGATGTTGTCCAGGAAACTGGCGCTGTCTTCGGCCTTCTCGGGATTCGGCGAGCGGAACAGGCGATCGTACAGGCGCACTTCGCACTCGACGCTGGCCGCCGCCGGCACCCAGTGCACCACACCCTTGACCTTGCGGCCTTCCGGGTTCTTGCCCAGGGTGTCCGGGTCGTAGGAGCAACGCAGTTCGACGATGTTGCCATCGGCGTCCTTGATCGCTTCATCGGCACGGATCACGTAGCTGCCGCGCAGGCGCACTTCGCCGTTCGGCTCCAGGCGCTTGTAGCCTTTTGGCGGCTCTTCCATGAAGTCATCACGGTCGATGTAGATTTCACGGGCGAACGGCAGCTTGCGCACGCCGAGTTCTTCTTTCTGCGGATGACGTGGCAGTTCGAGGTTTTCGACCTGGCCTTCCGGGTAGTTGGTGATCACCACCTTCAACGGACGCAGCACGCACATGGCGCGCGGGGCGTTCGCGTCGAGGTCCTGACGGATGCTGAACTCGAGCATGCCGTAGTCGACCACGCCGTCGGAGCGGTTGGTGCCGACCATTTCGCAGAAATTGCGGATCGATGCCGGGGTGTAGCCACGGCGGCGGAAGCCCGACAGCGTCGACATGCGCGGGTCGTCCCAGCCAAACACGTGCTTTTCATCGACCAGTTGCTTGAGCTTGCGCTTGCTGGTGATGGTGTAGTTCAGGTTCAGGCGGCTGAACTCGTACTGACGCGGGTGCGCCGGTACCGGCAGGCTGTCGAGGAACCATTCGTACAGCGGACGGTGGCTTTCGAACTCCAGGGTGCAGATGGAGTGGGTGATGCCTTCGATGGCGTCCGACTGACCGTGGGTGAAGTCGTAGTTCGGGTAGATGCACCACTTGTCACCGGTCTGGTGGTGATGGGCGTGGCGGATGCGGTACATGATCGGGTCGCGCAGGTTCATGTTCGGCGAGGCCATGTCGATCTTGGCACGCAGTACACGGGCGCCGTCCGGGAACTCACCGGCGCGCATGCGGTTGAACCAGTCCAGGTTCTCTTCCACCGAACGGTCGCGGAACGGGCTGTTCTTGCCCGGCTCGGTCAGGGTGCCACGGTATTCCTTGGCTTGCTCCGGGGTCAGGTCGTCTACGTAGGCCTTGCCGGCCTTGATCAACTCGACGGCCCAGTCGAACAACTGGTCGAAATACTTGGAGGCATAGCGCACTTCACCGGACCATTCGAAGCCCAGCCACTTGATGTCGCTCTCGATGGCGTCGATGTATTCCTGGTCTTCCTTGGCCGGGTTGGTGTCGTCGAAACGCAGGTGCGTGACGCCACCGAACTCCTGGGCCAGGCCGAAGTTCACACAGATCGACTTGGCGTGGCCGATGTGCAGGTAACCGTTGGGCTCAGGCGGGAAGCGGGTGACGATCTGCGTGTGCTTGCCCGAATCCAGGTCCGCCTGGATGATCGGGCGCAGGAAATTGACCGGGACGGCAGGTCCGGCCTTGGAATTCGAGGTAGGGTCGACAGTGGGCTTGCTCATAGGATCCTTGAACAGACGAAGTACTTGGCCGGGTGAGGCCGACAAACAAAGGGCTTATCATAGCCGATGCTGTCAAGGCCCTGACAGAGCGTGGCCAAAAACTGCTGCATTTATTGCACGGGCGGTAAAAAACCACCTCGAAATTCCCGCAGGTCACGCTAAACTGCGCGCCTTGGCTGCCGTTTTTGCCAAGCAGGTAAGGCGCAAAACGCCCAAACCCACGAATTCCTTGAAAGAGTAGTGAACATGACTCAAGTCAAACTGACCACCAACCACGGTGACATCGTCATCGAGCTGAACGCCGAGAAAGCGCCGATCACCGTCGCCAACTTCATCGAGTACGTTAAAGCCGGCCACTACGAAAACACTGTTTTCCACCGTGTCATCGGCAACTTCATGGTCCAGGGCGGCGGTTTCGAGCCGGGCATGAAAGAAAAG
Organism: Pseudomonas sp. P7779; assembly: GCF_013386315.1. Taxonomy (NCBI): domain Bacteria; kingdom Pseudomonadati; phylum Pseudomonadota; class Gammaproteobacteria; order Pseudomonadales; family Pseudomonadaceae; genus Pseudomonas; species Pseudomonas sp. P7779. The sequence continues at coordinate 32,628 of NZ_JACARZ010000051.1, forward strand.
AAAGACAAGCGTCCCAGCATCCAGAACGAAGCGGACAACGGCCTTTCCAACGACAAGTACACCGTCGCCATGGCCCGTACCATGGAGCCGCATTCGGCCTCCGCGCAGTTCTTCATCAACGTCGCCGACAACACCTTCCTGAACCACAGCGGCAAGAACGTGCAGGGCTGGGGCTACGCGGTATTCGGTAAAGTCACCGAAGGCCAGGACGTTGTCGACAAGATCAAGGGTGTGCAAACCACCGGCAAGGCAGGTCACCAGGACGTTCCGGTAGAAGACGTTATCGTCGAGAAAGCCGAGATCGTTGAGTGATATTGCTGATTTCAGATTTGCATCTGGAAGAGGAGCGCCCGGACATAACCCGGGCGTTTCTGGATTTACTGCACGGCCGCGCCCGTTCTGCCCAGGCGTTGTACATTCTGGGGGACTTCTTTGAAGCCTGGATTGGCGACGATGGGATGACGCCCTTCCAGCGTTCGATTTGCCAGGCTCTGCGCGAGCTGAGCGACAGCGGCACCCAGATTTTCATCATGCATGGCAACCGGGATTTCCTGATCGGCAAGGCGTTCTGCAAAGCCGCAGGCGCAACCTTGCTCAAGGACCCGAGTGTGGTGCAACTCGCAGGCGAGCCCGTGCTGTTGATGCACGGCGACAGCCTGTGTACCCGCGACCTTGGCTATATGAAGCTGCGGCGCATCCTGCGTAACCCCATCACGCTGTTCATCCTGCGCCACCTGCCCTTGCGCACGCGGCACAAGCTGGCGCGCAAGCTGCGCAGTGAAAGCCGCGCGCAGACGCGAATGAAGACCAACGACATTGTCGATGTAACGCCCGAGGAAGTGCCGAGGGTGATGCAGCAGTTCGGCGTGCGTACGTTGGTGCATGGCCACACCCACCGCCCGGCGATTCACAAGTTGCAGATTGGCGAGCAAGCGGCCAAGCGCATTGTGCTGGGGGATTGGGACAAGCAAGGGTGGGCATTGCAGGTGGATGAGCAAGGGTTTCAACTGGCGGCGTTTGACTTCGTCAATCCGCAGTTGGCACTGCCCGGCGCTTGACCCAGATCGTTCCCACGCTCTGCGCGGGAATGCATCCTGTGACGCTCTGCGTCACGACCTTCAAAAGCGGACGCAGAGCGTCCAAAGCGGCGTTCCCACGCAGAGCGTGGGAACGATCATCAAAGCGGCATTCCCACGCGGAGCGTGGGAATGATCATGGATTGAGGCTTAGTGGCCAGAAGCCTCCGGCCCCGCCTTCGCTGCAAACGGCGGTTTCGCCAGCCATACAATCACGATCAACGCCATGAACATCCACCCCAGCAACGTGAAGTAATCCACGGTGGACATCATGTACGCCTGGCTCGTCAGTATCTGGTCCAACTGCGCATACGCCTTGTGCCCTGCCCCGCCGAGCGCCTGCAAGGCGTCCCGGGTGGCCGAGTCGTAGGTGGTCATGTTTTCGCTCATGTAGGCATGGTGCTGGTCCGCCCGGCGAATCCAGATCCAGGTGGTCAACGAGGCCGCAAAGCTGCCGCCCAGGGTCCGCAGGAAGGTCGCCAGGCCAGCGCCGTCGGCGATTTGCGCCGGCGGCAGGTCGGACATCAGGATGCTCAAGGTCGGCATGAAGAACAGCGCTACGCCGATCCCCATGAACAACTGCACCAGGGCGATGTGCGTGAAGTCCACTTCATTGGTAAACCCGGCGCGCATGAAGCAACTCAAGCCAATCGCCAGGAACGCCAGCCCGGCCAGCAGGCGCAGGTCGAACTTGTGCGCATATTTGCCCACGAACGGCGACATCAACACCGGCAGAATCCCGATCGGCGCCACCGCCAGGCCCGCCCAGGTGGCGGTGTAGCCCATCTGGGTTTGCAGCCATTGCGGCAGGATCAGGTTGATCCCGAAGAAACCCGCGTACCCGAGTACCAACACAATCGTGCCGATGCGAAAGTTGCGATAGGCGAACAGCCGCAGGTTGACCACCGGGTGCTCGTCGGTCAGTTCCCAGATCACGAACACCGCCAGGGCGACAGCCGAGATCACCGCGCCGATGATGATGAAATTCGACTCGAACCAGTCCAGGTCGTTGCCCTTGTCGAGGATGATCTGCAAGGCGCCGACGCCGACGATCAGGCTGAGCAAGCCGACGTAGTCCATCGGCTGGTAGCTGGTGACCACCGGGCGTTTCTTCAGTTGCGAGCGCACCACCATCACGGCAAAGATGCCGATGGGTACGTTGATAAAGAAGATCCACGGCCAGCTGTAGCTGTCGGTAATCCAGCCGCCGAGGATCGGCCCGGCAATCGGCGCCACCACCGTGACCATCGCCAGCAACGCCAGGGCCATGCCACGCCTGGCGGGGGGATAGACCGCGATCAGCAGCGTCTGGGTCATCGGGTACAACGGGCCGGCAACCAGGCCTTGCAATACCCGAAAGCCGATCAGCTCGGGCATCGAGGTGGAAATACCGCAGAGAAACGAGGCCAGCACAAACAGGATGGTGGCCCACAGAAACAGCTTCACCTCGCCGAAGCGACGGCTCAGCCAGCCGGTGAGCGGCAGCGCGATGGCGTTGCTCACGGCAAACGAGGTGATGACCCAGGTGCCCTGCTCCGAACTCACGCCGAGGTTGCCGGAAATCGTCGGCAACGCCACGTTGGCGATGGTGGTGTCGAGCACCTGCATGAAGGTCGCCAGGGACAGGCCGATGGTGGCCATCAGCAAGCTGGGCGGCGTGAAGGAGGCGTTAGCGTTACTCATCGCGAATCCTGTGCAACATGATTGGCGCTACGGCCGCCGGGGCCGCAGCTGATGGATTGGCGAATCAGCGCTGGGCAGCCTTGGGAGCGGCGACGCTGTTGTCATGGATCAATTGGGTGATCATCGCGTCGGCTTCGGCCAACTGGCGGTCGTAAACGTTGGTGGTGAACGACGCCTTCTGCGGCGCCTGCTGGGCCAGTACCGGGCCGCTCTGGTCGTGCAGGTCGACGTCGACCACGGTGGACAGGCCCACGCGCAGCGGGTGCTTGGCCAACTCATCGGCGTTCACATGGATACGCACCGGCACCCGTTGCACGATCTTGATCCAGTTACCGGTGGCGTTCTGCGCCGGCAGCAAGGCAAACGCGCTGCCCGTGCCCGCGCCGAGGCTGTCGACGGTGCCACTGAATTTCACGTCGCTGCCGTAGATATCGGATTCGATATCCACCGGCTGGCCGATACGCATATTGCGCAGCTGGGTTTCCTTGAAGTTGGCGTCGATCCACAGTTGATCCAGCGGAATCACCGCCATCAGTGCAGTACCCGGCTGGACCCGCTGGCCCAGTTGCACGGTACGCTTGGCCACATAGCCGGTCACCGGTGCGATCAGGGTGCTGCGGGCGTTGGTCAGGTAAGCCTGGCGCAACTGTGCGGCGGCAGCCTGCACGTCCGGGTGGGACGAAATCACCGTGTCATCCACCAGCGCGCTGCTGGTCTTGAACTGTTGCTGCACGTTGGCCAGGGCGTTTTGCGCCGAGGTCAGGTCGTCACGGGCGTGGGACAGTTCTTCCTGGGAAATCGCCCCGCCGGCAGCGAGGTTCTTGCGTCGGTTGTAGTTGTCCTGGGCCTTTTGCACGTTGGCTTGTTGCGCCAGCACCTGGGCTTTCATGCCATCGACGTTGCTGTACAAGCCACGCACCTGGCGCACGGTGCGGGCCAGGTTGGCCTGGGCACTTTGCAGGCCGACGGCGGCGTCGTTGGGGTCGAAGTTGATCAGCACCTGGCCTTCATGCACCAGGTCGCCGTCGTCGGCGCCGATGCTCACCACGGTGCCGGTCACCAGCGGGGTGATTTCCACCACGTTGCCATTGACGTAGGCGTCGTCGGTGCTTTCGCTGAAGCGGCCATACAATTCGTACCAACCCCACACGCCCAAGGCGCCGAGGATGACGATCAGCGCCAGCACAAACAGCATGACTTTGCGTTTGCGCGGGTTGCTGTTGTTGGGTTGTTCAGCCTTGTTTGTTTCAGGAGCGTTGTTGCTGGTTTCGGCAGTGGCCATGACAAGTACCTTGAATTATTCAGTGCGCGTGGCTGGGGTGGTCGAGGCCACGTTATCGGCGTGGAAACCGCCGCCCAGGGCCTGCATCAGTTGAATCGAAAGATCGATTTGCTCGGCATTCAGGGTGGCCAACTGACGCTGGGCCTGGAGCAGTTGCTGTTCGATGCTGAGCACGTCCAGGTAATTGCCGATACCTGAGCTGTAACGCTGGACGCCGGTGTCGTAGGACTGCTGGGCAATGTCAGCGGCGTGTTGCTGGGCCTGGATCTGGCGGCCGGTCTCGCGCAATTGCGAGAGTGTGTTGCCGATATCGCCCAAGGCTTGCACCAGGGTTTTGTTGTACTGGGCCACGGCCAGGTCGTAGTCGGCGTCGCGAGCGTCGAGGTCGGCGCGCAGGCGGCCGCCGTCGAAGATCGGCAGCGAGACGGTCGGCGCAATGCTGAAGAAGCGGCTGGCCGAACCAAACATCGCATCCCCCAGCAACGACTCGGCCCCGGCGCTCGCGCTCAGGTTGAGGTTGGGGTAGAAACGGGTCTTGCTGGCCGCGATGTTCTTGCTCGCCGCCTCCACCCGCCAGCGTGCGGCGATCAGGTCCGGGCGACGGCCCACCAGCTCGGCAGGCAACACCGAAGGCACCGCAACCGCGCTCGGCTTGAGCACGTTGGGGCGTACCAGTTCGCTGCCACGGTCCGGGCCTTTGCCGAGCAACACCGCGAGGGCGATCTTGGCGCTCTGCAGTTGTTTTTCCGCATCGATCAGTTGCGACTGGGAGCTGGCTTCCAGGCTTTCGGTTTGCTGGTACTGGTACTGGCTGTCGATCCCGGAGTTCAGGCGACGCTGGCCCAGGTCGAGCATCTGCCGGGTGCGCTTGAGGTCATCATTGGCCAGGTCACGCACGATATGGGCCTGGCCCAGGTCGCTGTAGGCCTTGGCGACGTTGGCTGCCAGGGTCAGGCGCGCGGCCTGTTGGTCGACTTCGGCAGCGCGGGCCTGGCCCAGCGCGGCTTCCCAGGCGGCGCGCTGGCCACCCCACAGGTCGAAGTTGTAATTGAAGCTGGCACCGATGTTACGCACGGTGGCGTAGGCATCGCCCTGGCCCAACGGGTCCTGGTCCTTGGCCAGGCGCGAACGGCTGACACCGGCGCTGGCATCCAGGGTTGGCATGCGCTCGGCGTCGGCGGCATAGGCAGCGGCTTCGGCCTGGTGGGCACGGGCGCTGGCCACTTGCATGTCGGGGCTGTTCTGCAGGGCTTCCTGGATCAGGCTGTCGAGCTGTGGATCGCCAAGGCCTTTCCACCAGTCGGCGGTGGGCCAGGCAGCGGTGGACAGGGTCACGCCGCTGAGGGATTTGCCGGTTTGCAGGTTATTGGCTTCGAGGCGTTTGCCTTCTGTGTCCAAGCCGCTGAAATTGGCACAACCGGCCATAGTCATGGCCACCAGCACAAGGCTGAGGCCGGCACGCAAGGAGCGATTGTTCATGCACTACCTACCCGCTGAATGGTGATGGGGTCACCCGCAGCTATCAGAATTTTCTTCAGGATTTTTTCCAGGGTTTGCAATTCACCCGGCTCCAGGGCGCCCGCCAACTGGTTCAGGGCCTGGGCACCGATGTGCGGCAGCATGTCGGCCACGCGCTGGCCTTCGGCGGTCAGCACCAACTGCACCTGGCGCCGGTCCTGCTCGGAACGCTTGCGCGCCAGCAGGTCCTTTTGTTCCAGGCGGTCGAGCATGCGGGTCATGGAGCCGCTGTCCAACGACAGGTTGCGGCACAGCTCGGCCGGGGTGTCGACGCCGTACTGGGCCATGATGATCAACACCTTGAACTGCGCGGCCGTGATGCCGTGGGGTTCCATGTGGGTGTCGATGATCTTGTCTTTGAGCAGCGCAGCCCGGCCCAGCAGCAGGCCGAGGTGGCAGTTGTGGAAGTTTTCGGGGGTGAAGTGCTTCATCGTGACCAGCCTATTAACTGCCTAAGCAGTGAATGTGTGACACGATGTTACTGCCTAGGCAGCGAATGTCAAACGAATAGTTAGGTTGCTTGCTAATTAGCGGATAAATGGTGGGAGCCAGGCTCCCACCATTACCGTGGACGGATCAGAAATCGCGCTTGTAGAAAATATCCAGGGAGCTGGCCACGCCGCTGGCCACTTCCAGGTACACCTTCTTGCTCAGCAAATAGCGCAAGGCGATGGTGTTGGCCGGCTCGAACACCCCAACGCCATAACGCAGGCTGAGCTTCTCGGAGATCTTGCCGCTGGCCACCACGGCGGTGTTGTTGCCGCTGCCCTGGGTGTCCAGTTCAAAGTCCTGGATGCCCAGGTTCTTGGCGATGTCCGACGTGACCCCGGCACTGCCCATCAACCCAAGACCCAGTGCCGCTTCGGCCAGCATGTTGTTGTCCTCACCGTTGGTGGTGCGCGAACGCCCCAACACCAGGTACGACAATGCATCCTCTTGGGCCATGGCCGGCTCCGAGAAAATTTGCGTAGTCGGCTGCTCGGCACTGCCGCTCAGACGAATACCGGCGGTGACGGTCCGGGACGGCTCGGTGGTGATCCGCACAGCCTCGATATCCAGGAACGGCTGGTCGATCGGCCCGGCAAACAGCAATCGCGCGCGGCGCACAGTCAGGCGTTGCCCGTAGGCACGGTAGCGGCCGTCGTTGAGCCACAGTTCACCACGGGTGTCCATGTTGTCGCCGATGTGCACATGGCCTTGCAGGTTGGCGGTAAGGCCAAACCCGGCGAAGCTCAGCTTGTCCTTGCCTACCTCCACATCGATGTCCATCGCCATGGCCATCGGCGGCTTGCCCTCTTCGGTCTGGCTGCCGACGATCACCGTGTCATCCGAGACCTTGACCGTCGATGGCGGCAATTCCCGCACGGTGATCTCGCCCTTGGGAATCTGCACCTTGCCGGAGATCGCCAGCTTGTCGTTCTTCATGCTGATCTTCAGGTCGGGCGCCACCTCCAGGGCCGCGTACGGTTCCACGGTGACCGGCAGTTGCGTGCCTTGCAGCGCGATATCCACCGCCAGGGCCTGGCCCCAGTCGATCTGCCCCTTGATAGTGCCCTGCCCGGCCTTGCCGCTGCGCCAGCCGCCATTGAGCTGCACGCTTTCGCCGGCAATCAACGCCTGGATATTCAGGCCTTCAATGCTGGTGGGCAGTTCCGGGCCGGAGATTTCGCCTCCCACCAGGTCGACGCTGCCGTTGACCTGAGGCGCCAGCAGGCTGCCGCCGATTCGCCCGTTACCGTTGAGCTTGCCGTTGAGCTTTTCGACCATCGGCACAAACGGCCGGGCGACCGCAAGGTCGAGGCCGGTCAGGGTGAAGTTGCCGGTGATCGGTTTATTCTTCGCCAGCGGATTGAGCTGCGCCTGCAACAGCAATTCGCCGAGCTTGCCGCCACGGAAATTGAGCTGGGTGTCGATGCGCGTGGGGTTGAGGGTGGTTTCCAGCTTCAGCGTGTCGTAGGGGAAATCCAGCCACTGGTCCTTGTCCTTGACCCGCAGGGTACCGCCGCTGGCGTCCACCGAGACCACGCCTTTGGGGCCGCTGGCCGGCAGGTCGAGCTGCACGTCGGCATTGAGCTTGCCCTGCCAGGCGAAATCCTTGGGCAACCACTGCGCCAGGCTGTCGATCGGGAACTGCTTGAGGTGGTAACGCAGCTTCGGCTCGGGCATCAGGCGCTGGTCTTCGCCGCACAGGCTCGCCGGGCCGGAGACCCAGCAATGGGCAGCAAAGGTCAGCTTGCCGTCGGCCAGGCGTTCGATTTTCGCCGGTGCTTGCAGCTTCCAGTCCTGGCCACCGGCTTGCACATCACCGCTGGCCAAGCGCCCGCGCCAGTTGCCTTTGTCGAGATTGCCGTCCAGGGCCAAGGCCAGCTTGAGCAACGGGCCGGCCAGGTCGAGCTGGACTTTCTGGCTTTTGATATCGCCCTGGGCGCTGGCACTGAAGGTGCCGAGCTGGGTGTCACCGGCCTGGATGCCACTGCCTTTCAGGTCGACTTTGGCGCGCTGGGCATTATCCAGGTTCGCGTCCAGGGTCAGGTTTTGCAGGCGGTTATCTTCAAACGCCAGTTGCTGGCCAACCAGGTTGAGCTTGCCTTGCGGCGCTTTCAGGGTGCCGGCGACGTCGAGGCGACCATTCATCTGCCCGCGCAGTTGCGGCCAGAGCTGGGCGAGGCGCGTCAGCTTGATGTCGATCTGCCCGGCAAGGCGCTGTTGCAGGCTGCCGCTGCCATAGATGCGGTTGTCGCCGAGGCGAATGTCCAGGGTGCCGAGGGTCCATTGCTCGCCTGCGCCTTCGGCCTTGGCCTGGAGCACGGCAGGTTGGCCACGCAGACGGCCCTTGAGGTCGAGGTCGGCATTGAGCTTGAGTTGCTCGTTCTTCATTTCGCCCTTGCTGCGCAACGGGCCCGCGAGGGTGCCGGGCAACTCCGCGACCCAATACGCCGGGTTGATCGCCGACAGGTCCAGCGCCGTGTCCCAGGCGATGCCATCGGCAAATTGCAGGTTCAGGTGGCCTTCGGCCTTGCCCTGACCAGCCGCGAGTTTCAACTCGGGGAGGAACACTTGCTTGAGGTCGCCACTGAACGGGCTGGCCAGGCTGAACTTGCCCGCAGGGCCGTCGAGGTCGGCCTTGAAGTTGCCCAGATAGTTGCCGTCCTTGTAGGAAACTTCACCATTGAAGGTACGCAAGGCCACCTGGGGTTCGTCGATCACGGGGTACAGGCGATGCCACGGGAAATCCAGCCAGTCGATTTTCGCGTCGGCGCTGAAGCCTTGCTGCCAGTCCAGATTGGCACTGAGCTTGAGGCTTTGTTTGTCACCGGCATTCAAATCCAGCCCGGCGATCTGCGCGCCCTTGGCGTCGACCTTGCCTTGCAGCAGCAGGTCCACCGGGCCTTTTTCCGCGGGCAGTACGGCTTTGCCCAGCAACTGGTAACCGTTGCTCAGGTCGCCCTTGGCGGTCAGGTCCAGCTGATTGAGTTGCAGGGTATCGGGCAAATCGGCGCTGGGTTTGAAGCCGTCGGCGGTGATGTGCAACTGCGCCGGCAGGTTTTCCACCAGCGGTTGCAATTCGCCGCTGAGCTTGGCCGGCAGGTAGCCGCTGCTGTCGGCGTCGAGCTTGAGGGTCTTGAGCAAATCGCCATCGACCTTGAGCGCCAGCGTCCAGGGCGCACCGCCCGGCGCGTAAGGCAGGCTCAGGTTGCCGCTGGCGGCCAGCGGCCAATTGCCGGTGGGTTGCAGCAGGCCGGACAGGTCAAGGACCAAACCGTCCCGTTGCAGGTGCACCGAATCGATCTGCATCCCGGCGGCAGTCCAGTGCGCCGCCAGCTGCAGGCCCTGGAGCTCTTCGCTGCCATTGAACAGCAGGCTGCCAACGCGGATGTCACCCAACTGAAGGGCGACCGGCAGTTTCAGGTCCGGCAGGGTAATCGGGCCGCTGCTTTCTTCGGTGCCGGGTGGAAATTGCAGGCTCACCTGCTCCACATCCAGTTGGTTGATGCACAAGGTCATGCGCATCAAACAGGCCGGCGACCAGTCGAACTTTGGCGACTGAAGCTCCACGCGGCTGCTGTCCTGCTGCCATAACAGATGGTCGGCACTCCACTGCCCGGCCAGGCGACCCTGGAAATTCTCCACGGTCAAACCCGGCACCTGGCCCAGCACCCACCGGCTGCCGGCTTGGGTACCCAGCACCGTCCACAGTGCCAGCACTATCACCGCGAGGACCGCCAGAATGGCCAGCCCCGCTATTTTCAAACCACGCATCACAGCTCAGGCCCCATGGAAAAGTGCAAACGAATGCCGCCCGGATCTTCGAGGGCATGGGCCAGGTCGAGGCGGATCGGGCCAACCGGCGACACCCAGCGCACACCCACACCCACGCCGGTTTTCAGGCTTGGCATTTCCAGGGTGTTGAACGAGTTGCCTTGGTCGATAAAGGTCGCGATCCGCCATTTTTCGGCGATGGAATATTGGTACTCGGCGCTCAGGGCCACCATGTAGCGGCCGCCGATGCGGTCGCCGCGATCATTTTCCGGGGACAGGGTCTGGTACTCGTAACCCCGCACGCTCTGGTCGCCACCGGCAAAAAAGCGCAACGACGGTGGCACGGATTTGTAGCCGTTGGTGGCACTGCCACCAAACTGCGCCCGGGCCAGGAAGCGGTGGTTGTCCCACAGGGTGGTCAAGCCCTTGATGGTCGCCGTGCCGTAAAGCAGGTTGGTGTCGGAACCCAGGCCTTCCTTGGCGACCTTGGCGTCGAACAGCAGGCGATAGCCGTTGTGCGGGTCGATGCGGTTGTCGCTGCGCAGGTAGGAATAACTGATGCCGGGCATCAGCAGCGTACTCAGGCCCGAGTCGTTGCCCAGGCGATATTCTTCGCGCTGCCATTTGAGCGAGATCACCCGCGTCCAGCCGCTGGGCAACTTGCTGTGCCACTCGGGGCCGAGGGTGAGCAGTTTACTCAGGGTGTCGGTGTTGGCGATTTCTTCATTCTGGTAGCCGCCGGCAAAGCGCAATTTGTCGGTCAGTGGCGGGTCCATGGGAATGTCGTACCACAACCCGACGTTCTGCCGAGGCGCGGAAAGCTCGGCTTCCCAGCCATAACTGTGGCCCTGGGGGTTGACCCAGTGGCGCGTCCAGTTGGCCTTGCCCCGCGGGCCGACATCGGTCGAGTAACCGAGGCCCAGGCCCATGGTGCGCGGCTTGCGGGTTTCCAGTTGCACGGCCACCGGGATCACGTCATTGGTCGAGGCCGCCGGGGCGGCGTCCACGCGCACGCCTTCGAAAAAGCCGCTGGATTGCAGGTTCTGGTTGAGTTCGGCGATCAGTTCGGAGTCGTAAGGCGCGCCGCTCTTGAACGGCACCATGCGTTGCAGCAGGTCTTCATCAAACGGCGTGTCGCCGGCAAAGCTGACCTTGCCCAAGGTGTAGCGTGGGCCACTGTCGTAAATGAGTTCGATATCGGCCACCCCCGCCTTGGGGTCGACCGAGAGTTTCTGGCTGGTAAAGCGCCCGCTGAAAAAGCCGTAGCGTGACGCCTGGTTCTGGATGACGCGCTTGGCGTCTTCGTAGTTGCCGTGGTTGAGCACGGCGCCGGATTTGAGTTGGTCGCTGGCGGGCACGCGAAAGGCCTTGAGGTCGGCGGCCTGGCCGTCGACCCGAATGGTCACATTGCGCAAATGCACCGGTTCGCCGGGGTCGATGGTGAGGATCAGGCGCGGGTTCTTGCCGCCCTTCACATCGCTGGCAATCTGCGGTTGGTAGTAGCCCAGCGCCTGGGCGGCCTTGCGGGCTTGCTCCTCGGCGCCACGGCTGAACCGCAGCAGGGCTTCTTCGTCACGATCGCCGACCCCGCCGATATAGCCTTCGATGTTGGCTTTCAACGCGTCGTTTGAAGGCTTGATGCGCACATCCAATTCGCTTTGCGCCAAGGCGCTGCAGCTCGTGAACAGCAGAATCAAGCCGCTGGTAAATCTTCCTGGAAACTTCATAGGCCGGGATGCTACACGAGCTTGGGAGCGAGTTAGAACCCGGATTTGTCTGAATAATTCTGTCTTAAACCGTTGCAGCCTGTAACACCTGCGGATTTGCGTGAAAGAACACGTGTTCCAGTACCGGTCCTACAGCGACCTCGCCGATCTCTTCATAGCCCTGGCGCTTATAGAATTCCAGATAGCGAGAATTCCCCGTGTCCAGCACCACGCCCGAGGAATGCGGGTCTTCGGCGCACCAGTTGTGCACCGCTTCCAGCAGTTGCTCACCGTAGTGCTTGCCCTGGAATTGCGGGTGAATCCCCAGCAACGGCAGCACATGCACCGAATCCGAGGGCAGGCACGCCAGCACTGCCTGATGGTATTCCAGATAACGCCGGGTACCGCGCACACCGGTACTCAGCCACATGCGCAACTGCCAGGCCCAGCTTTCGGTGATGCCCAGGCGGCGGGTCGGTGGCGCGATCAGGGCGATGCCGATCAGCCGGTCGTTGACCAACAGGCCAATCGCCGGGAGTTTCTGGAAGAAGTGCTGCTTGACCAGTTCACGCACCGTGGCGCGCACCCGCTGTTCGTAGCCGGGACGTTCGGCTTCGAAGATGTAGGCGAACGTCGGCTCATGGCGATAGGCCTGGTACAACAGCGAACGGGCTTCGCGGGAATAGCCGCTGTCGAGCATGTGGATCTGGGCGATGGCAGTCGAGGTGTCAGGCATAACAGTGAATCTCCCCTGGGCGCTGACTCAAAAGGTCGCGCTCTTGTTATTACGAACGTCTGCGGCACTGTTTCGTTCAGTGTAGCCACCGGACGCCGCTTCGTAGCCCAAGCAGCCTTGTGCCTCGGCAGCTGCTACAAGGCTGGCTCCCGTCCTACATTGTCGGCTAGCATCGCCCTTTTGCCAGACTGGACCGCCGACCATGAAAATCGTGTCTTTCAATATCAACGGGCTGCGCGCCCGCCCTCATCAGCTGGCGGCACTGATCGAGAAACACCAGCCGGACGTGATCGGCCTGCAGGAAACCAAGGTCCACGACGACCAGTTCCCGCTGGATGAGATCAAGGCCCTCGGCTATCACGTGTATTACCACGGGCAGAAAGGCCACTACGGTGTTGCCCTGCTCTCGCGCCACGAACCGCTGGCGCTGCACAAAGGCTTTGCCAGTGACGAAGAAGACGCCCAGCGCCGGTTTATCTGGGGCACCTTCGCCGACGCCAACGGCAACCCGATTACCATCATGAACGGCTATTTCCCACAGGGCGAAAGCCGCGACCACCCCACCAAGTTCCCGGCCAAGCAGCGCTTCTACGAGGACCTGCAAACCCTCCTGGAGTCGCAGTTCAGCAATGAACAGGCCGTGGTGGTAATGGGGGATGTGAATATTTCCCCGGAAGACTGCGACATCGGCATCGGTGCCGACAACGCCAAGCGCTGGCTGAAGACCGGCAAGTGCAGCTTCCTGCCGGAAGAACGCGAGTGGATGGCCCGCCTGAAGAACTGGGGCCTGGTGGACAGCTTCCGCCACCTCAACCCGGATGTGGCAGACCGCTTCAGCTGGTTCGATTACCGCAGCCGTGGTTTTGAAGACGAGCCAAAGCGCGGGCTGCGAATCGACGTGATCCTGGCTTCCCAGGGCTTGTTGCCCCGGGTGAAGGATGCCGGTGTGGACTATGACCTGCGCGGTATGGAAAAACCCTCCGATCATGCACCGATCTGGCTGGAATTGAGCTGATTTCTTAACAGCAGCGCCGTTAAATGTGGGAGCGGGCTTGCTCGCGAATACGGAGTGTCAGTCACCGGATACGTCGACTGACACACTGTATTCGCGAGCAAGCCCGCTCCCACACTTTTTGACGGCGTGATGCCGGTCATATTGCTGAAACCTCTCTGACTTAATCTCGCGGCACTCCCTTTGGCTTGAGAAGGTGCCGGCATGATGCTGCGCGTTCTATCCCTGCTGGCCCTGCTCAGCGCATTTCCCCTCGCCGCTTTTTCCACCCCACTGCCCTTCCCCGAACATGGCCCGGCCTTGCGCATCCAGGGTTCCAACACCATCGGCGCGGCGCTTGGCCCGGCGCTGGTCAAGGGGCTGATGGAGCAACAGGGGTTGCAAGCGGTGCACAGCGAGCCATCTGACCAGGCCAACGAACAGCACATCGTCGGCAAGACTCGCCAGGGCCAGAAGGTGACGGTGGAAGTGGCGGCCCATGGTTCCAGCACCGGGTTCGCAGCCCTGAAAAACGCCAGCGCCGACCTCGCGGCGTCTTCCCGGCCGATCAAGGACAGCGAACTGGTGGACCTCGAAGCCCTCGGCGACCTGAAAAGCCCCGACGCCGAACAGGTCATCGCCATTGACGGGCTGGCGATCATCCTCAACCCACGCAACCCGTTGGGGACGTTGAATACCGCGCAACTGGCGCAGATCTTCAGCGGCGAAGTCTCGACCTGGGAACAACTGGGCGGCATCGGTGGCCAGATTCACCTGTACGCGCGGGATGATCAATCCGGCACCTATGACACCTTCAAGGAACTGGTGCTCAGCCGGCGCGGCAAGTCGTTGGATGGCAGCGCCAAGCGCTTCGAATCCAGCGAGCAGTTGTCGGATGCTGTCAGCCATGACCCCCAGGGCATCGGTTTTATCGGATTGCCCTATGTGCGCCAGGCCAAGGCGGTGGCCATCGTCGATGGCGACTCGCAGCCGATGCTGCCGCTGAACAGCTTGATCGCCACCGAGGACTACCCGCTGTCACGCCGGTTGTTCTTCTACCTGCCACCTGTTGCACAAAACCCCTGGGCCAAGGCCCTGGTGGACTTTGCACAAAGCAGCAAGGGCCAGGCGATCGTCGCCGCCAACGGTTTTATCGCACAGCAGGTGCAGGCCATGGCGGTGGAGCCACGGGCGCCGATGCCCGGGGATTACCAGGCGATTGCCCGACAAGCGCAGCGCCTGACGGTGAATTTCCGGTTTGAGGAAGGCAGTGCCAGCCTCGACAACAAGGCGCGCCAGGACCTGATGCGGGTAGTGGCTTATATAAAGAGCCACGGCAAGCTGGACAAGCAGGTGACGCTGGTAGGGTTTGGGGATGCCAAGAGTGATGCGCAACGGGCGGCGCTATTGTCGAAGTTGCGGGCGATGGCGGTGCGCCGGGAACTGGTTAAAAGCGGCGTGGTGCTGAGGGACATTCAGGGGTTCGGTGCCGAGATGCCGGTGGCGGCAAATACGGCAGATGAGGGACGGATCAAGAACCGGCGGGTGGAGGTCTGGGTGTATTGAGGACGCGGAGCGTCCGGGGCAGCATTCCCACGCAGAGCGTGGGAACGATCAACTGGCCTCATCGCGGCAAGCCCGGCTCCCACAGTTGGCTGCATTCCCCTGTGGGAGCTGGCTTGCCTGCGATGAAGACACCTCGGTTTTACTGCCCGCTGCGCATCATTTCCCGCGGCACATACTTGCCGATCTCGAACTTGCCGATTGCTGCGCGGTGCACTTCGTCCGGGCCATCGGCCAGGCGCAGGGTGCGCTGCATGGCGTACATGTAGGCCAGCGGGAAGTCATTGGATACGCCGGCGCCACCGTGGATCTGGATAGCGCGATCGATCACCCTCAACGCCACGTTCGGCGCCACCACCTTGATCTGGGCGATTTCGCTTTTCGCGACCTTGTTGCCCACGGTGTCCATCATGTAGGCAGCTTTCAGGGTCAGCAGGCGCGCCATGTCGATTTCCATCCGCGAGTCGGCGATCTTGTCGATATTGCCACCCAGGCGGGCCAGCGGCTTGCCGAAGGCGGTACGGCTGACGGAACGCTTGCACATCAGTTCCAGCGCGCGCTCGGCCATGCCGATGGAACGCATGCAGTGGTGAATACGGCCCGGACCAAGGCGCCCCTGGGCAATTTCAAAGCCCCGGCCTTCGCCCAGCAGGACGTTTTCATACGGCACGCGGACGTTTTCAAACAGCACTTCGGCGTGGCCATGGGGTGCGTCGTCGTAGCCGAACACCGGCAGCGGGCGCACGATCTTCACACCGGGCGCATCCACCGGTACCAGGATCATCGAGTGCTGCTGGTGACGCGGCGCATCCGGGTTGCTCAGGCCCATGAAGATCAGGATCTTGCAGCGCGGGTCACAGGCGCCGGAGGTCCACCATTTTTTACCGTTGATCACCCACTCGTCGCCGTCGCGTTCTGCACGGGCGGCCATGTTGGTGGCGTCGGAGGAAGCCACGTCCGGCTCGGTCATGGCAAATGCCGAGCGGATTTCGCCGCGCAGCAGCGGTTCGAGCCAGCGCTGTTTTTGCTCTTCGTTGGCGTAGCGCACCAGCACTTCCATGTTGCCGGTATCCGGTGCCGAGCAATTGAACGGCTCCGGCCCCAGCAAGGAGCGGCCCATGATTTCGGCCAGGGGCGCGTATTCCAGGTTGGTGAGGCCGGCGCCCAATTCGGATTCCGGCAGGAACAGGTTCCACAGGCCTTCGGCTTTAGCCTTGAGCTTCAACTCTTCCATGATGGCGGTGGGCTGCCAGCGGTCACCTTCGGCAACCTGGCGTTCGAACACAGGCTCGGCCGGGTAGACGTAGGCATCCATGAACGCGGTGACGCGTTCACGCAGTTCCTGAACCTTGGGCGAATAGGCGAAATCCATGGGCAGCACCTTCTCAATGGAGGTTGTTGAGGTCATGAATCGATGCTAGAACAGCGTTGATAATTTACCTAGCCTATTCTCGGCGTGTATTAACATTCATCACCGATATATGATCGGCGTATGGACACCTAACAATAAGAGCGCAGCGAAATGAATCTGAGCAAGGTCGACCTCAACCTCTTCATCGTCTTTGACGCGATCTACACCGAAGCCAATCTGACCCGCGCCGGGCAGATTGTCGGGATTACTCAACCTGCGGTGTCGAACGCTCTGGCCCGCCTGCGGGAGACCTTCAACGACCCGCTGTTCGTGCGCACAGCCCAAGGCATGGTGCCCACACCCATGGCCCAGAACATCATTGGCCCGGTGCGTAACGCGCTGTCGCTGCTGCGGGTGTCGGTACAGGAAAGCCGGATCTTCAACCCGCAACAGGCGGCCAAGACCTACCGCATCAGCATGACCGACCTCACCGAAGCGGTGATTCTGCCGCCGCTGTTCCAGCGCCTGCGCCGCCTGGCACCGACGGTGGTAATCGAGAGCTTCCTGTCCAAGCGCCGGGAAACCACCAAGGAACTGGCGGCCGGTCGCCTGGACTTTGCCGTGGATGCGCCGCTCAACACCGACCCGCAAGTGCGCCACGTCAAGCTCATGGAAGACCGCTACGTGTGCGCCATGCGCAAGGGCCATCCGATGGCGGGCAAGGACAAACTGACGCTGGATGACTACCTGTCGCTGACCCACATTCATATCTCCAGCCGGCGCAACGGCCTGGGCCATGTCGACCTGGCGCTGGGCAAGATGGGCCTGCAACGCAAGATCGCCCTGCGCTCCCAGCACTACCTGATGGCCTCGCAGGTGCTGCAGCAAACCGACATGGTAATGACCGTGCCGGAGCGCTTCGCACGGCGCCATGAACTGCACTGGTTCAACCTGCCGGTGAATGATGTGCCGATGGTGGAAACCCATCTGTACTGGCATGAAAGCACCGACCAGGATCCGGCCAACCGCTGGATGCGCGAGCAGATGATCGAGTTGTGCCAGCAGGTGACGGCCCATGAGAAGAAGCTGGACAAACTGTAGGAGCGAGCTTGACGTTAACGTCAACCAGCCATTAGCTTAACGCTCAAGACACTCCTTGAGCGCCCTCATGAGCACGACCTACAGCATCTCCGACCTCGCCCGCGAGCTCGACATCACCACCCGCGCCATTCGCTTCTATGAAGAACAAGGCCTGCTGTCCCCGGAACGCCGGGGCCAGGAGCGCATTTATTCGCCCCGCGACAAAGTCAGCCTGAAGCTGATCCTGCGGGGCAAGCGCATCGGTTTTTCCCTGGCCGAGTGCCGGGAACTGATCGAACTCTACGACCCTACCAGCGGCAACCAGAAACAGCTGCACAGCATGCTGGCGAAAATCGCCGAGCGCCGCGAGCAGCTGGAACAACAGTTGCTCGACATCGAACAGATGAAGCTCGAACTGGACACCGCCGAAGAGCGTTGCATCCAGGCGCTGGAACAGACCATTCAGGGCCAGGTTGGCCATTCATAAAAGGTAGCTGCCATGTCCCTCCCCTCTCATGTGCGCCTGGTGGAAGTGGGCCCCCGCGACGGCCTGCAGAATGAAGCGCAACCCATCAGCGTCGCCGACAAGGTGCAATTGGTGGACGCCCTGAGTGCCGCCGGCCTGGGTTACATCGAAGTCGGCAGTTTTGTGTCGCCCAAATGGGTACCGCAGATGGCCGGGTCGGCCGAGGTGTTTGCGCAGATCCAGCGCAAGCCGGGCGTGACCTATGGCGCGCTGGCGCCAAACCTGCGGGGCTTTGAAGATGCACTGGCGGCGGGCGTAAAAGAAGTGGCCGTATTTGCGGCGGCTTCCGAGGCGTTTTCCCAGCGCAATATCAACTGCTCCATCAGCGAAAGCCTGGAACGCTTCGTGCCGATCATGGACGCGGCCAGGCAGCACGGTGTGAGCGTGCGGGGTTATGTGTCGTGTGTGTTGGGGTGCCCTTATGAAGGTCAGGTCTCGCCGGAACAGGTCGCGGCAGTCGCTCGCGAGCTGTTCGCCATGGGCTGCTATGAGGTGTCCCTGGGCGACACGATTGGCACCGGCACTGCAGGCGCAACACGCCGGATGTTCGAGGTGGTCGGCGCGCAGGTGCCACGGGACAAGCTGGCCGGGCACTTCCATGACACCTATGGCCAGGCCATCGCCAATATCTACGCCAGCCTTGAGGAAGGTATCCAGGTGTTCGACAGCTCTATTGCGGGCCTCGGCGGGTGCCCCTATGCCAAGGGGGCCAGCGGTAACGTTGCCACTGAAGATGTGTTGTACCTGCTCAATGGCTTGGGCATCGAGACAGGTATCGACATGGACAAGCTGATTCTGGCGGGTCAGCAGATTTGTACGGTACTCGGCCGCCCCACCGGTTCGCGCGTGGCGAAGGCTCGCAGCGCCGGCTGAGTAGTGCGCTTGTGACGATGTGTTACCTCGCGGCTACACATCGGGTAACACGGGAACATATTTTGTCGCATTTCCTGAAGGAAATTTCTCACCAAAAAATCAAGGCATTGATTTTAAAGGACTTTATAAAGTTGGCACGGCTTCTGCTATGTCTATTGCATAACAAGAATAAAAAGCACCAAACCTAATAAAAATAAGACGTAACGACTCTGACATAACAAAAACAACACGGCAGAGACGCAGCTAACAGATTTTTTTGGAGAAGATGTGCTTCGCAGGGTACGGCTTGCCGAAACCCGCAACCGGATAGAGAAGAACAAAAAACTACCTCAAGGTAGCTACCCACTGGTTGGATCGCGTGCGAAGAAGCAGATCAGCGCTCAAAAAAATACGTTTGCTCTTGACCCCGGATGGGGGTCGCCAAAAACAGCGGTAAAGGGCCACGGTTGCCAAAAACAACAATAGACCGCCCCTCAATAATAAAAAAAGAGCACGCAACGACAAATTAAAGGGGACCTTCGGGTCCCCTTTGTGCTTTCTCGGGGAGGGTGATTTGCGTGTATATCCGTTTTTTGGGTGATGGCTGAGATT
>NZ_JACARZ010000052.1:0-226 GCF_013386315.1 Pseudomonas sp. P7779
CAAAATCAAAAGCAGATCAAGATCAAAAGCACGCAGCCTCGCTGGCGCTCGACAACTGCTACGGGCGGTGTGGCTCTGCTTTTCTGTAGGAGCTGGCTTGCCGGCGATGCAGACAACTCGGTGCATCAGGTACACCCAGTTGATGCTATCGCAGGCAAGCCAGCTCCCACATTTGACCGTGCCCGATTCTGATCTTGCTGTTGCTGTTGCTTCACCACACTCAAGC
>NZ_JACARZ010000052.1:264-64120 GCF_013386315.1 Pseudomonas sp. P7779
TGTAAGAGCGGAACCAATAGATGCCGTTACCGAAATAACGGATATACACACCGTCAAAAACAGAGGCACAACCCATGCTCCAGTTGATCCTCGGCGGCGCCCGCTCCGGCAAAAGCCGCCTGGCTGAAAAACTCGCCACCGACAGCGGCCTAAGCGTCACCTACATAGCGACCAGCCAACCCCTGGACGGCGAAATGACCGCACGCGTCGCCCACCACCGCGAACGCCGCCCATCCGAATGGGGCCTGATCGAAGAGCCCATCGAACTGGCCCGTGTTCTCAAGGAAAGCGCCACCCCGAACCATTGCCTGCTGATCGACTGCCTGACCTTATGGCTCACCAACCTGCTGATGCTCGAAGACCCCGACCGTCTCAACCACGAGCGCGAGGCCTTGCTCCAAACCCTGGCCACCCTCCCAGGAGAAATCATTTTTGTCAGCAACGAGACCGGAATGGGTGTCGTCCCGCTGGGCGAATTGACTCGCCGCTATGTCGATGAAGCCGGTTGGCTGCATCAAGCCTTGGCCGAACGTTGTCAGCGCGTTGTCCTGACCGTCGCCGGCCTGCCCCTGACTTTGAAAGGTACTGCGTTATGACCGACACCTGGTGGCTCAACCCCTGCAAAACGATCGACACCCAAGCCCACGAACAAGCCCTGGCCCGCCAGCAGCAACTGACCAAGCCCGCCGGCTCCCTCGGCCGGCTGGAAGCCGTGGCCGTCCAACTGGCCGGCCTCCAGGGCCAGGTCAAACCCAGCGTCGACCACCTGTGGATCGCGATCTTTGCCGGCGACCACGGCGTCGTCGCCGAAGGTGTCTCCGCCTTCCCCCAGGAAGTCACTGGCCAGATGCTTCACAACTTCGTCACCGGTGGCGCCGCCATCAGCGTGCTTGCGCGCCAACTCGACGCCAAGCTGGAAGTGGTCGACCTCGGCACCATCACCCCGAAGTTGAACCTACCGGGCGTCCGCCACCTGAATATCGGTCTCGGTACCGCCAACTTCGTCAACGGCCCGGCAATGACCGAAGCCCAGGGCCAACTTGCCCTGCAAGCCGGCCGCGACAGCGTGCACCGCGCTATCACCAGCGGTGCGCAACTGTTTATCGGTGGCGAAATGGGCATCGGCAACACCACCGCCGCCAGTGCCCTGGCCTGCGCGCTGCTGGATTGCCAGGTCAGCGACCTGACCGGCCCCGGCACCGGCCTGAACGCCCAGGGTGTCAGCCATAAGGTCGCCGTCATCGAGCGCGCCCTTGCGCTGCACGCCAGCGACCGCGACGACGCACTGAAAACCCTGTTCAACCTCGGCGGCTTTGAGATTGCCGCACTGGTCGGTGCCTATCTGGCCTGTGCCCAAGAAGGTGTCGTGGTGCTGGTGGACGGTTTTATCTGCACCGTCGCCGCCTTGGTCGCGACGCGCCTGAACCCCGGCTGTCGTGAATGGCTGCTGTTCGGCCACCGCGGTGCCGAGCCCGGCCATCGTCACGTGCTGCAAAGCCTCAACGCCGAGCCTTTGCTGGAACTCGGGCTGCGCCTGGGTGAAGGCAGTGGCGCCGCGCTCGCTGTGCCGTTGCTGCGCCTGGCCTGCGCGCTGCACGGGCAGATGGCGACCTTCGCCGAAGCAGCCGTAGCGGATCGCCCGGCATGACTTTGCGCCTGGACCTGCTGCGCCACGGCGAAACCGAACTGGGCGACGGCTTGCGCGGCAGCCTGGACGATGCGCTCACGGCCAAGGGCTGGGAGCAGATGCGTGAGGCGGTGGTGGCGCAGGGCCCATGGGAGCGTCTGGTCAGTTCGCCGCTGCAACGTTGTGCGCGGTTTGCCGAGGAGTTGGGCACGCGCCTGAACCTGCCGGTCACCCTCGAAAAGGATCTGCAGGAACTGCACTTCGGCGCCTGGGAAGGGCAGAGCGCTGCAGCCTTGATGGAAACCGACGCCGACGCGCTGGGCCTGTTCTGGGCTGATCCCTACAGTTTCACGCCGCCGCAGGGCGAGCCGGTTTCACAGTTTTCCGCGCGTGTTTTGGGGGCTGTCGGCCGCTTGTATCAAGCCTATGCCGGCCAGCGAGTGCTGCTGATCAGCCATGGTGGAGTCATGCGTTTGCTGCTGGCCCAGGCGCGTGGCCTGCCGCGTGAGCAACTGTTGAATGTCGAAGTCGGCCATGGTGGCCTGTTCAGCCTGCAGGTCGAGGCGAATGGCGTATTAAGGGAAGGACGCTGAGCATGTTGCCGTTCTGGATCGCCTTGCAGTTTCTCAGCAGCCTGCCGATTCGCTTGCCGGGCATGCCGCAGCCCCAGGAACTGGGGCGTTCGTTGCTGTTTTATCCGGTGGTGGGGCTGCTGTTCGGGCTACTGCTGTGGGGCTTGAACGCCGTGTTGATGGGCGCGCCATTGCTGCTGCACGCCGCGCTGCTGTTGACCGCGTGGGTGTTGCTCAGTGGCGGCCTGCACCTGGACGGCCTGGCCGACAGCGCCGACGCCTGGCTCGGTGGCTTCGGTGACCGCGAGCGCACCCTGACCATCATGAAAGACCCGCGCAGCGGCCCGATCGCGGTGGTCACCCTGGGCCTGGTGTTGCTGCTCAAATTCACCGCGCTGGTGGCATTGATCGAGCAGCACAACGGCGCCGCGCTGATCCTCGCACCGTTGATTGGCCGCGCTTCGATGCTGGCGCTGTTTCTCACCACGCGCTATGTGCGCGCCGGTGGTCTGGGGCAGGCCCTGGCGGATCATTTGCCACGGATCGTCGGCCAACAGGTGCTGATCCTCAGTGGTCTGGCGTGTATCTTGATCGGCGGTTTCAGTGGCGGGATTGCCGTGCTGGTGGCTGCCCTTTGTTTTATCGGCTTGCGCCAATTGATGGTCAATCGCCTCGGCGGCACCACCGGCGACACCGCCGGCGCGCTGTTGGAGCTGCTGGAAGTGGCGGTGTTGATCAGTCTGGTGCTGTAACACTTTCTTGCATTTCATTAATCCCGGGTATATACACGCTCCATGCTTGCCTCCCAATGTTTATGCACAAACCTGCGTCGCGCCGCTCGTGGCGTCAGCAGGCATTACGACGGCGCTCTCGACGGCTTCGGGATCAACGTTGCCCAGTATTCTTTGCTGTGTAATCTGCAGCGCCTCGATCAACCGAGCATTTCCAGCCTGGCCGACGCCATGGGCCTGGATCGCAGCACACTGGGGCGCAACCTGCGGGTGCTGGAAGGCGAGGGCTTGGTGCAGTTGGTGGAGGGCGATGACTTGCGCAACCGCCTGGTCTTGCTGACCGAGGCGGGTATCGAACGGCTCGCCGTCGCATTGCCGGCCTGGGAAGCGGCGCAGCAGAAATTGATTGATAAGTTGGGCGCCGAAAAGCGCGAAACCCTGTTGGCCTTGCTGGATGAACTCGCTTGACGCGAGTTTGTTCGATGATAAGCGGGTATATACCCGCGAACGGAGAATAAGAAATGACCTCGATGTGGCGCACCAGCGGCTGGATTCTTGTGGGGAGTGCGCTGATCCTCGCGTTGTCCCTCGGCGTGCGACATGGCTTCGGCCTGTTCCTGGCGCCCATGAGTGCCGAATTCGGCTGGGGCCGTGAAACCTTTGCCTTTGCCATCGCCCTGCAAAACCTGATCTGGGGCCTGGCACAGCCGTTTACCGGCGCCCTGGCCGACCGCTTCGGCGCCGCCAAGGTGGTGATGATCGGTGGCGTGCTCTATGCGCTGGGCCTGGTGTTCATGGGCTTGTCGGATTCAGCGTGGTCGTTGTCCCTGAGTGCCGGGTTGCTGATCGGCATTGGCCTGTCGGGTACTTCGTTCTCGGTGATCCTCGGGGTGGTGGGGCGTGCCGTGGCGCCGGAAAAACGCAGCATGGCCATGGGTATCGCCAGCGCCGCCGGCTCGTTCGGCCAGTTCGCCATGTTGCCGGGCACCCTCGGTTTGATCGGCTGGCTTGGCTGGTCCGCCGCGTTGCTGGTGCTGGGCCTGATGGTGGCGCTGATCGTGCCGTTGGTGACCATGCTCAAGGACCGACCGTTGCCTGCGGTGGCTGGCCAGCAGACCTTGCGCGAAGCCTTGGGTGAGGCCTGCTCCCATTCAGGGTTCTGGCTGCTGGCGTTAGGCTTTTTTGTCTGCGGTTTCCAGGTGGTCTTTATCGGCGTGCACTTGCCGTCGTACCTGGTGGACCAGCACTTGCCGGCCTCGGTGGGGACGACGGTGCTGGCATTGATCGGCCTGTTCAATATCTTTGGCACCTATACCGCCGGATGGCTCGGCGGGCGCATGTCCAAACCCCGTTTGTTGACCGGTTTGTACCTGCTGCGGGCGGTGGTGATCGTGATCTTCCTGTGGGCGCCGGTGACGCAGACCAGCGCCTACCTGTTCGGCATGGCGATGGGCTTCCTGTGGCTGTCCACGGTGCCACTGACCAACGGCACGGTCGCGACCTTGTTTGGTGTCAGAAACCTTTCCATGCTCGGTGGGATCGTATTCCTGTTCCATCAACTGGGCTCGTTCCTCGGCGGCTGGTTGGGCGGGGTGGTCTATGATCGAACCGGCAGCTACGATTTGATCTGGCAGGTGGCAATCGTCCTGAGCCTGGTGGCAGCGGCGCTGAACTGGCCGGTGCGCGAGCGCCCGGTGGCACGTTTGCAGGCGCAAATGGGGGTGGCATGAATTCGGCCTGGCATTGGCTCGGCGCAGCAGGAGCAGGACTCTTGCTGCTGCTGGCGTGGTGGGGCTGGCAACAGGGCGGCCTGGCATTGATGCAGTTGGGCATGGCGATCTGTTAAGTTCTGTGTCTGAGACTTTTCAAGGACACCTCACATGCAGATGCGCTGGTTCGCAGTACCCGCTCTGATGGTGGCTTTTGGCGGTGTCGCCATGGCTGCCGATTGCCCGCCGTTGCTTGAAGGCCAGTTGCCCAAGCTGCGCGCCAAGGAATCCATCGACCTGTGCCAGCGCTTTGCCGGCAAGCCGCTGCTGATCGTCAACACCGCCAGCTTCTGCGGGTTTGCGCCGCAGTTCAAAGGGCTTGAAGCGTTGTACCAGCGCTACAAGGGCCAGGGGCTGGAAGTGATTGGCGTGCCGTCCGATGACTTCAAGCAGGAAGCCAAGACCGGGGAGGAAACTGCCAAGGTTTGTTACGTTAATTACGGCGTGACCTTCACCATGACCGAACCACAGAAGGTCAAGGGCCCGGACGCGGTGCATCTGTTCAAGATCCTGGCGCAGCAGAGCAGTGCGCCGAAGTGGAATTTCTACAAGTACGTGGTGGACCGCCAGGGCAAGGTGATCGCCAACTTCTCCAGCCTGACCAAGCCGGATAGTCCGGACCTGGTCAAGGCGGTGGAAGACGCGTTGGCCTCCAAACCCTGATCACCGCCCACTAAAAAGCCCCGCCTCTTTTGCAAGAGTGCGGGGCTTTTTTATGTCGCTTTACATCAGAACTTGTACGTCACACCCAGGCCGAAACCGTTGGCGCTGTTTTCGTACTTGGCATTGTAGGACTGGCCCAGTGCGTTAGCGCGTGCAACTTTGACAGGTTCTTCCTTGAGGTAGGAGTAAGCCAGGTCGACGGTCATGTTCGGCATGACGTCGTAGCCCAGGCCGAGACTGAAGATCGTCCGGTCACCGGTAGGGATGCGAGGCGAGCGATCAGTGTTGTTGGTCGGAGACTGGTCGAACGTCAGGCCGGTACGCAGTACCACCTGCTTGGTCACGCGGTACGAAGTACCCAGGGCGTAGGCCCAGGTGTCGTGCCAGTTCTGGTCTTCCTTGATGGTGCCGACAATTTGCGGAGCCAGAGCGCCACTGCCTGCAGCGGCCGATACGCCTTCGTTATTGACGGTGATGTCTTTCAGGCGGCTCCAGCGAGTCCATGTTGCGCCCGCATAGAGTTTCCAGGCGTCGCTCAGGTCTTGAGTAACAGACAGATCCCAGGATTCAGGGGTGTCGATCTTCAACGAAGCGTCGTAACGACCGTTGTTCAAGAGACTGGCGGGAACGTTGGCCCCCTTGGTCACTTCGGTATGGCCTTCGAGCTTGTACTTCACTTTCGAGTGATAGGTCAGACCCACTCGAGTGGTGTCAGTGGCTTGTACCAGCAGGCCGGCATTGAAGCCGAGTGCGGTGTCATCACCCTTGATCTTGACGTTGTTGGAGCCGGTCCCGGCGATTGGCAGGTTGATATCGGACTCAAGCGTACCGGCGATACGGTTGATAGTCGGACCAAAACCAATCGACACCCGGTCGTTGAAGGCATAGCTGACGGTTGGCTGGAAGGTGATGACCTTCACTTCGCTCTTACTGCCGAATGCTTTGCCCTGGAAGCCGCTTTCGTAGTCAGTCACCAGGCCAAAGGGTGCATAGACGCCGAAACCGACAGCCCATTGCTCATTGAGTTTATTGGTGTAGAAACCGAAAGGAACGGCAGTGAAAGGGACCATGTCGCCTTTATTGCTACCGCTGGAGCGACCACTGACATCTTTGATGTTGGTGGAAGCATCAATCGCTGCAACACCACCTGTAACTTGCTGGCCTTCAAGGCGAGCCATACCGGCAGGGTTGCCATAAACAGTGCTTGCGTTATCGGCAGATGAAGAACGTCCCGCAAAACCGGTACCCATCCCGGCAACGTCTTGTTCGTTGAGGGCGAAGCCGCTCGCGAACACGTGGGAGGATGCCATTGCAACGGCGAGGCTAAGTGTCGTCTTGAGCATTACTTTTTTCATTATTAGAACTCCGTGGTGATCACCGCTGCGGAAAGTAACAATAAATTTATGTTTGCGCTATAGGCTCAAACACAGGAGATAGAGCGGTTTTGTAGGACAATCCGACCAAAATCAACGTTTTTAGCCGAATCTTGCAAATCGCCCGGTCAACAGGCGACGTGATTCATGGGTGAAACACAGGTTTGCCAGGCCTGGGTGAAATTCCGGAGCCGGCCTTGAGGGTGAAATATTTCTTTCCAGATACGCGCCATCGCCAATACGTCGTCGGCCGGTGGCAGGTTTGGGCGGTGTTGTTCCACCAGCAGCCAGGCGATGGCGGTGGCGTAACGCAGGTTGACCGTCAGCTCAAGCTGCGGCCCGCTGAGGAAGGCATGCTGGCTGGCGAGTCCGCGTACCAGGCTGGCGCGCTCGGGGTCCAGCGCCAGGTAGTTATCCCACAGCGCGCGATGGCGCGGCTCGGTGATGCTGTAGAGGCCATGGCCGCGGCGGTCGTGCAGGGCTGAGCCGAGCGCCGACTGGCTGGCGGCGATGCCCAGCAGCAGGGATTCAGCCGTCTGGTTATGGCGACCCAGGTAAAGCAGGGTGGGCCGGATCACATAACGACACAATTCGCTGGCGGCGATGCCCATAAATGCCTCAATCCATGAAATTAATCGGCGATACCTGAGCGAGGGCTTGGCAGCGGTGAATCGGATCTCAGGTCCGCCGGAAGCGGATCATGCCGCTTGAGTTGAAGTGTAGTGTCATATTTACGATGTAAAGGACTGTTTTTAAAATATTTTCATCATTTAGTTATAGCGTTTATATCAATTTAAACTTAGCGCGCCTGAATTTCAGGCAATAAAAAACCCCGGGTTTTAACCGGGGTTTTTGTGTTTCAGCGATTCGGGTCGATCAGGCAACCAGTGCCTGGCGAGTACGATCGATCACGGCCTGCAGCGGTTCTGCGCTGGAGTATTGATCGGGGTACAGGCGTTCGCTGTGACGAGCGATGCCGTGTTCGTTGACCAGGGTAAAGCTGAAGCAGCCTTTGCGAGCGGCCATGATCAGGCAGTTCATTGGTGCAAAAGCGTTGGTGAGGGTGCGAATGGCATCCTGAGTGTGGATTTGAGTGGACATATTATTGGTGTTCCTACAAATGACACGGTTAAGAACCGTGCAACGTTAAAACGTTCCAGTGACGTTGATCACCATTGATCGAACGAAGAACCCGACTGGAACAAAGCAGCCAGTTTGAAGCGCTATTAAGTTGGCGCGCTTGGGCTGGCAGGTAGGTACTTAGGAGGGCAGGCAACACAACAGGGGCAAAGGTTCTGGGCCCGGGGTGAAGATCCTGATCAATTTGCAGGTTGGTTCTTTCAGAGTATGGAAACTTCGCGACACCCTTTGCATTGTTCAAAGGCCGTGTCGTCGCAAGTGATACCTGGAAACCATCGAGGTGGTCGATCCCTTTTTGTCGGCGGTGCCGTGAGGGAGTTGTTCGACCAGAATTGACTTTCAGCTTGGTACTAACGCCGCGGATAGTAACGGATTGAAACGATGAAAGGAAGTGTGATAGGCAAAAAACTTTTCGGGTCCTGGGCCTGCGGTAACATTCCTTAGCCGCTGCCTGAGCAAAAAACGCGGTTGATATAACCGGCGAGTGGGTAGTTGTGCACATTGGTGGCGCCCTGTGTAACTGAACTGACATACGCCCCGCAAAGCGCCCGGGTGCCTGCAACTAAAATTTAAGTCAATGAAAAATCGAGCTTTTTTTTATTGGTGAAAAAATCGTCAGTTTGACTGCGGCCCCCGTTCCATGGGCCTTTGCGGGACTTACAGAACGGTTGTCCACTGAGTTATCCACAGCTTCTGTGGATTGTCCCAAGCGCTTGCTCTAGAACGGGCGTGCAGGCTTTTTTCAGCTTTACCTGTACGAAAAAAAGAGTAGAGTGGCGCGCCTTCCGTTCTGTCCCACAGTGCTTTATGAAGTTTCGCTCAGTATCACCTTCTGTTACCGACAGCCCTCAGGTTGTTACCGCACCCAAGCGTTTTTCCCTGAAAGTTGCCTTGTGGTTGCTCGACAGCCCGCGCCTGGGCCACAGCCCCAACGTCAAGCACTTCGCCGGGCATTTGCTCAAGCAACCCGCTCGTGCTGGCGTAGTAGTGGCGCAAAGCCGTCTGGGCCAGTTGATGTGCCGCGAGTGCGGCAATGCCCGCGACCGCCGTATCGGCCACGAACTGCTGCGCCAGGCCGCCCGCGCCGGTGACCGCATCGCCCAGCGTGAACTGGGCCAGATCGAAGACTGAGCTGTCCTCAATGCGCTGGCTTGGTTAACCTTCTTCTTTTCGGGTGACGGCAGGAATCGCTATGGCTTTTGACTGGACCAGTGTTGTGCTGGGTCTCGCCGCTGCTGGGTTGCCGCTGTTGGGGCTGTGCTGGCAGATTCAGCGCCGACTGAGCGCGCGAATGGCCGGCTGGGAATTGCTCGAAGAGCGCCTGGCCACCGCACAACTGGCCCAGGAAGGGCTCGCCGCGCAGTTGGACGCCAGCCGTGACGAAATCAGCGACCTGAGCCAGGCCAACGCTGCCAAACAGGCTGATCTGGCCGCCGTGCGCCGGGAAGTCGAACTGCTGCAGATCGACCGTGACAACGCCCGCGACGCCGCCCACGCCTGGAACCTCGACCGTTCCGCCAAGGAAACCGAACTACGCCGCCTGGATGCCTTGTCCGCGTCCCTGCGCGCCGAACTTCGCGAGCAACAGGAAAGCCATCAGCAACGCCTCAGCGACCTGCAAGGTTCCCGTGATGAGCTGCGGGCGCAGTTCGCTGAACTCGCCGGGAAGATCTTCGACGAGCGCGAGCAACGCTTCGCCGAAACCAGCCAACAGCGCCTCGGCCAATTGCTCGACCCGCTCAAGGAGCGCATCCAGTCGTTCGAAAAGCGCGTCGAAGAAAGCTACCAGAGCGAAGCCCGCGAGCGGTTTTCCCTGGCCAAGGAGCTGGAGCGCCTGCAACAGCTGAACCTGCGCCTGTCCGATGAAGCCACCAACCTGACCCGCGCCCTCAAGGGCCAGAAAACCCAGGGCAACTGGGGCGAGCTGATCCTGGAGCGGGTGCTGGAACATGCCGGTCTGGAAAAGGGCCGCGAGTACCAGACCCAGGTCAACCTCAAAGGCCCGGACGGCGAACGCTTCCAGCCCGACGTGTTGATCATGCTGCCGGGGGACAAGCAGGTAGTGGTGGACTCCAAGGTCAGCCTGACCGCCTATCAACAGTACGTCGCCGAGGACGACCAGGCGATCGGCCAGGCAGCCCTCAAGCAGCACGTACTGTCCTTGCGCAACCACGTCAAAGGCCTGGCCGGCAAGGACTACAAACGTCTGGAAGGCCTGCACAGCCTGGATTTCGTGCTGCTGTTCGTGCCCATTGAAGCCGCATTTTCGGCGGCGCTTCAAGCCGAGCCGAACCTGTTCCAGGAAGCCTTCGACCGCAACATCGTGATCGTCAGCCCGACCACGCTGTTGGCCACCTTGCGGGTGATCGACAGCCTGTGGAAACAGGAACGGCAAAGCCAGAACGCCCGGGAAATTGCCGAGCGCGCCGGTTGGCTGTACGACAAGTTCGTGCTGTTTATCCAGGACCTGGACGAGGTAGGCAACCGCCTGCAGCAGCTGGATAAAGCCTACAGTGCAGCGCGCAACAAGCTGACCGACGGACGCGGAAACCTGGTGAGCCGTACCGAGCAACTGAAGCTGCTCGGCGCCCGCGCCAGCAAAAGCCTGCCGGCCGACCTGCTGGAACGGGCGATGACCGATGAAGACGGCGTGGCGCAGTTGCCAGAATAGTCACCGGTCTCTGTGGGAGCTGGCTTGCCTGCGATGCAGACACCTCGTTCCTCCAGATACACCGAGGCGATGCCATCGCAGGCAAGCCAGCTCCCACATGGGCTAAAGCGGCAGGTGCCGGCTCAACAAGGCCCGCAACGCCGCCGGCTTCACCGGCTTGGCCAGGTAATCCAACCCTGCCGCATGCACCTGGGCCACCATCTCCGGCCGCCCGTCGGCACTGATCACCACACCCGGAATCGGCTCTGCCAGTTGTGCCCGCAGCCAGCCCATCAACTCGGTGCCGGTCTCGCCGTGGTCGAGGTGGTAATCCACCAGGGCCAGTTGCGGCCGCACACCCTCGGCCAGCAACGCGGCACATTGCGCCTGGTCGCGGGCGGTCCAGACTTCACAGCCCCAGCGCGTGAGCAAACTGCGCATGCCGATCAGGATGCTTTCTTCATTATCCACGCACAGCACCTGCGCACCGCTCAACGGCTGGCCGCTTTCCTGCGCCGGCTTGGCAGGCGCGCTGACCTGAGTGCGCGCCAACGGCACACGCACGCTGAACACGCTGCCTTTGCCCGGCCATGAACGCACGCTCAAGCGGTGCCCGAGCACGCGGCACAGGCCATCGGCAATCGCCAGGCCCAGTCCCAGGCCTTTCTCGGCACGGGTCTGGTGACTGTCCAGGCGTTTGAATTCCTCGAAGATGACTTTTTGCTTGTCCTGGGGAATCCCGGGACCACGGTCCCATACTTCCAGGCACAACTCGCCGCGACGGCGCCGCACACCCAATAGCACCGGCCCGTCGGCATACCGGAACGCGTTGGTGAGGAAATTCTGCAACACCCGCCGCAGCAATTTGATGTCGCTGTCCACCCGCAAACGACTGCCCCGCAGGCGGAAGCGCAAACCCTGCTCCTGAGCCAGCGCCTTGAACTCGGCGCCCAGCGTATCGAACAGTTCATTGAGCACGAAGGGCTGGCGCTGCGGATTGATCTTGCCATTTTCCAGGCGCGAAATATCCAGCAGGTCGCTGATCAGGTCTTCCGCCGAACGCAACGAGCTGTCCAGATGCTGCACCAACTGCCGGGCATCCGGCGACATGCCGTCGTTCTGGTGGGAGAGGGCGGCAGAGAACAGCCTTGCGGCGTTCAACGGTTGCATCAAGTCGTGACTGACCGCTGCGAGGAACCGGGTTTTCGACTGGCTGGCGGTCTCGGCCACGCCCTTGGCATCGGTCAGCGCGACGTTGAGTTGCGACAGTTCGTGGGTTCGCTCGGTCACCCGCTGTTCCAGGCCTTCATTGGCCTCGGTCAACGCCTGCTCGGCTTCGCGGAACGCGGTGATGTCGGTGAAGCTCATCACAAACCCGCCACCCGGCATCGGGTTGCCGATCAGCTCGATCACCCGGCCATTGGGAAACAGCCGCTCGGAGGTATGCGCACGGCCCTGGCGCATCCAGTGCAGGCGGCGCGCCACGTGCACTTCGGCCTCGCCCGGGCCGCACAGCCCGCGCTCGGCGTTGTAGCGAATGATGTCGGCTATCGGCCGGCCCACACTGATCAGGCCTTCGGGGTAATTGAACAGCTCCAGGTACCGCCGGTTCCACGCCACCAGCCGCAGGGACTGGTCGACCACGCTGATGCCCTGGGTGATGTTTTCGATGGCGCCTTGCAGCAATGCCCGGTTGAACTGCAGCACTTCCGACGCCTCGTCGGCGATGCGTACTACGTCCTCCAACTGCATTTCCCTGCCTTCAATGGCGGCTTTCACCACTGCGCGGGTCGATGAAGCCCCGAGCACACCGGCCAACAGGCGTTCGGTGTGGGCAATCCAGTCATTGTCAGCGTTCTGGTTGGGGTTAAACCCTTTGCCTTGGCGATAGGCGAAGCGCACAAAACTCTGGTGAGCCCGTTCTTCACCGACAAACCGCGCTGCGAGACTGAGCAAGTCGTTGATCTGCACCGAAAGCATCGAGCGAGCGCTGGCCCGCTGGCTGATTTCCTGGCCGATAAAACGCCCGGCCTGCCAATGTTCCGACACGCGCGTGCGGGACAGCATTGAGACCCACACAAACAGTGTGAAGTTACCCGCCAGGGAAAATACGGTGCCCAGCGTCAGAGAAGTTACAGACAAGCCCAGCGGGTGCGAATGCAGCCACGTCATGCCCGGGAAAAGGCTGAACGACCAGCCCAGACTTTTCGCGGTGACCGGCAGGACCAAGGTGTAGAACCACAGGAACGTACCCGCCGCCAATCCGGCAAACACGCCGCGCCGGTTGGCCTGTTTCCAGTACAGCGCACCCAGCATCGCCGGTGCCAGCTGGGTCACGGCGGCGAACGCAATCTGGCCAATGGTTGCAAGGCTGGCGGAGGACCCCAGCAGCCGGTAACTGACGTAAGCCAGCAGCAGGATGATGACAATGCTCACCCGGCGTACCGACAGCATCCAGTGACGGAACACTTCGAACGGCCGCTCGGCACTGGAACGGCGCAGCAGCCAAGGCAGCAGCATGTCGTTGGAGACCATGGTCGACAGGGCGATGCTCGCGACGATCACCATGCCCGTAGCCGCCGAGGCGCCGCCGATAAACGCCAGCACGGCGAGCGCCGGATGGGCTTCGGCCAACGGCAGGCTGATCACGTAGGAATCCGGCAATACCGAACCCGGCAGCAGCATCTTCCCGCCGAGGGCAATCGGGATCACAAACAGGGCGGCCAGGATCAGATAGGCCGGGAACACCCACTTGGCCAGCCGCAGGTCCTGGGGGTCGATATTTTCCACCACGGTGACATGGAACTGCCGGGGCAGGCAGATGATCGCCATCATCGCGACGCCGGTCTGCACCACCATCGAGGGCCAGTTGACGGTCTCTTTCCAGTATTCCTCCAGCCGTGGCGCGAGCATCGCCTGGCTGAACAAATCGTCGAAACCGTCGTACAGGCCGTAGGTCACAAACGCACCGACGGCGAGAAACGCGAACAGCTTGACCAACGATTCAAAGGCAATCGCCAGCACCATGCCGCGGTGGTGTTCCGTGGCGTCCAGGTTGCGGGTACCGAACACAATGGTGAACAACGCCAATACCAGCGACACGATCAGCGCCGTGTCCTGGGAGCGGGTGCCGGTAGTGTCGGCGCTGGCGCCGATCAGCAGGTTCACCCCCAGCACGATGCCTTTGAGTTGCAAGGCTATATAAGGCAGGAC
Organism: Pseudomonas sp. P7779; assembly: GCF_013386315.1. Lineage (NCBI taxonomy): Bacteria > Pseudomonadati > Pseudomonadota > Gammaproteobacteria > Pseudomonadales > Pseudomonadaceae > Pseudomonas > Pseudomonas sp. P7779. The sequence goes on from NZ_JACARZ010000052.1 coordinate 14,003, forward strand.
GCCCACCAGGCAGATCAGCGCCACCACCACCGCCAGGGATTGGGATTTGCCGTAACGGGCGGCGATAAAGTCGGCGATGGAGGTGATGTTTTCCTGCTTGCTGATCAGCACCATCTTCTGCAGGACCCACGGCGCGAGCACCAACAGCAGCACCGGTCCCAGGTAGATCGGTAAAAACGCCCACAACTGTTCGGCTGCCTGGCCTACAGCACCAAAGAATGTCCAACTGGTGCAATACACCGCCAGCGACAGGCTGTACACCCAGGCACGCATCCGCGGCGGCAGCGGCGCATGGCGACGGTCACCGTAAAAGGCGATGGCAAACATAATGGCCATATAGGCCAGGGCAACGGCGGCGATCAGCCCGCTGGACAGCGTCATGAGAACTCCAGACATAAGAACGCCCGGGCATTCCCGGCCCGGGCGAACAGTCTCGCATGATGCTTGGCGTTAGTCAGTGTCGACCAAGGTCGGAGCGTGGTGTGATGTCGCAGCGTTGGTTCAGGCGCCGAAACCGCCGTCGATGGTCAGGCTGGCGCCGGTGATGTAGCCGGCCTCAGGGCCTGCCAGATAGGCGACGAAACTGGCGATCTCTTCTACATGGCCATAACGGCCCACGGCCATGAAGCCGATCAGGCTTTCGGCGAAATCACCGCTTGCCGGGTTCATGTCGGTGTCCACCGGGCCTGGCTGCACGTTATTGATGGTGATGCCCCGTGGGCCCAGGTCGCGGGCCAGGCCTTTGGTCAGGCCGACCAGCGCCGATTTGCTCATGGCGTACGGGCCGCCACCGGCAAACGGCATGCGATCGGCATTGGTGCTGCCGATGTTGATGATGCGGCCACCTTCGCCCATGTGCCGCGCGGCTTCCTGGGTGGCGACAAATACGCTGCGTACGTTGATGGCGAGGGTGCGGTCGAAGTCTTCCAGCTTGAAATCTTCCAGCGGGCCGACGGCCAGCACGCCTGCGTTGTTGACCAGGATATCCAGGCGCCCGAAGGCTTCGACGGTGGCGTTGACGGCGCTGCGGATGGCGGCTGCGTCCGCGCTGTCAGCGTGGATCGCCAGGGCTTTGCCGCCTTCGCTGATCACGCTGTTCTGCAATGCTTCGGCCTTGGCGGCCGAGCTGACATAGGTGAACGCGACGGCAGCGCCCTGTGCGGCCAGGCGCTTGACGATGGCGGCGCCGATACCGCGAGAACCGCCCTGGATCAAGGCGACTTTGCCGCTGAGGTTCTGTGTGGTCATGTCGATCTCCAAAAGGTGTGTTGAGGTTGGAGTCGAGTATCGACCTCACCCGGCGCGCCCGGTAGACCGTGATTGCTATAGTCTGTGTAAACCAAAAGTTTAGAGTGGGGCGATATGGAAAGCTTTGGCAGTATCGAATGCTTCGTGCGCAGCGCCGAAGGCGGCAGTTTTGCCGAAGCTGCCCGGCACCTGAGCCTGACCCCGGCGGCCGTGGGCAAAAGTGTGGCCAAGCTGGAGGCGCGCCTGGGTGTAAGGCTGTTCCAGCGCAGTACCCGGCGCCTGACGCTGACTGAGGCCGGCAAGCTCTTCCTCGAAGAAGTCAGCGGCAGCCTCACCACCATTCAAAACGCCGTGGCTAACCTGGCCAGTGCCGAAGGGCGGCCAGTGGGCACGCTGAAAGTGAGCATGGGCACGGTGTTCGGCAACCGTTATGTGGTGCCGTTGCTGGGGGAGTTTCTAAAGCGCTTTCCTGATATCAACCCCGACTGGCATTTTGATAACCGCCAGGTGGACCTGATCGGCCAGGGCTTCGATGCCGCGATCGGCGGTGGTTTTGAGCTGCCCCAGGGCGTGGTCGCGCGCAAGCTGGCGCCGGCGCACCGGATCCTGCTGGCCTCACCGGAATACCTCGCCAAACGCAAGCCGGTGGTCGTGCCCGAGGACTTGTCTGTGTGCAACGGCATCCTGATCCGCTCACCGCAAACCGGCCGCGTGCGTTCGTGGCAACTCACCCACCGCACGCGCGAACAACGCCCGCTGGTGCTCAAGCCGCGCATGACCATGAGCGACTCGGGCGCTGCCTGCTGCGCCAGTGCCCAGGGCCTGGGGATTGCGCTGGTCAGCATGCCGATGGCGGTGCCGTATCTGGACAGCGGCCAACTGGTGCGAGTGCTGCCCGACTGGTACGTCGACGACGGCAACATCTCGCTGTACTACGCCGAACACAAGCTGCTGCCCGGCAAGACCCGGGCGTTTGTGGATTTCATCCTGGAGCAGTTTGTCGAACGCGAGTTGGGGCGGCGGTTCAGCGCCATTTGATCCTTGTGGGGATCAAAGTGTGGGAGCGGGCTTGCTCGCGAAGGCGGTGTGACAGTCACCACATGCATCGACTGATCCACCGCTTTCGCGAGCAAGCCCGCTCCCACATTCTGGATCTTCAGTGTCCGAACTTTCCGGGCCAGCCGATCACTTTCTTCGGCCTCGGCGTCGCATACGTGCGGATCTTCGAGGTCGACAGCCCCAACCGCACCAAGCCTTCGGCAATCGTGACAGCCGAGGTCACACCGTCCACCACCGGCACACCCGTGCGGTAGCGAATCTGCTCATCCAGCCCGGCCATGCCGCCGCAGCCCAGGCAGATCACTTCGGCCTTGTCTTCGCTGATCGCCAATTCAGCCTGGCGCACGATGGCCTCCATGGCCCGCAGCGGGTCTTCCTCCAGTTCCAATACCGCCATGCCGCTGGCCCGTACCGACGCGCACCGCTGATATAAGCCGGCCAGTTTCAGCCGGTCCTCGATCAGCGGCACGGTGCGGTCCAGGGTGGTCACCACCGAATAGGCATGCCCGAGGAACATCGCGGTGCTGGCGGCCGCTTCGGTGATGTCCACCACCGGCACGTTGAGCAACTCCTGCAAGCCTTCGCGGCCATGTTCGCCGTAGCCGGCCTGGATTACCGCATCGAACGGCTGGTCGTAAGCCATCACCCGGTCCATCACCGCGATGGCCGCCAGGTAGCTTTCGAAATTGCCTTCCACCGATTCGGCACCGAAAAACGGAGTCAGGCCGACGATCTCGGTGCCGGGGGACGCCACCGCCCGTGCCTGTTTGGCGATGGCCTCGGTGATGGACTCGGTGGTGTTGACGTTGACCACAAGGATGCGCATGGAATGTCCTTACTTAATGACTGATATTATCGACTGCAATGCTTTCGCCGCTCACATCGGCGTAGTACGGCTGGCGCTTGGCGAACAGCAGGTACAGCAGCCCTGCAATACCGGCGCCAATCAGCCAGGAGAAGGGCGAGACGAGGGCGAAACCGGGCAGCAGGGCCAGGAGAATGGCGATCACCGCGGCAGGAATGAAGGCCGCCACGGCGCGCAAATTGATCCCGCGGCTGTAGTAATAAGCGCCATTCGGGTCTTCGCTATACAGCTGCGGCACGTCCACCTGGCTTTTGCGGATCAACCAGTAGTCGACCATGATCACCCCGTACAACGGCCCCAGCAGTGCGCCCAGCCCCGAGAGGAAATACACGATCACCAGCGGGCTGTTGTAGAGGTTCCACGGCAGGATCAACACCGCCACGGTGGCGCTGATCAGCCCGGCGCGGCGGAAGTTCAGGTACTTGGGCGCCAGGTTGCTCAGCACAAAGGCCGGCGCGACGAAGTTGGCCATGATATTCACCGCCACGGTCACAATCAGGAACGCCAGGCAGCCCAGCACCAGGAAGAACGTATTCGGAATCGCCGCAATGATTTCCGTGGGGCTCTCGATCACCCGGCCATTGAGGTGGAACTGCCCGCCGCACAGCAGCACGGTGATGGCCGCGAACACCAGGATATTCACCGGCAGGCCCCAGAAATTGCCGACCTTGATGGTCTTGCGGCACGGCGAGGAGCGGGCGAAGTCGCAGAAATTCAGGATCAGCGTGCCGTAGATCGCCAGCCACAGCGCGCCGCCGGCAAAGATATTGCGCCACATCTCACCACCGGTCAGCGGCTCGCGGATCGACCAGGCGATCTGGCCGCCGGCCTGGAAATACATCCAGCCGGCCAGGGACGCTACTGTCAGCAGAATCACCGGCCCGGCGAAGGCTTCATAGCGGCGCACCATCTCCATCCCATAGGCGAGGATGGCGAGCTGCACAAACCAGATCGCCACAAAACACGCCCAGCCCAGGGTGGACAGGCCGAGGATCGAGTTGTGGTCGTAGTCGGCAAAACCTGGATGAACCGCTGTCAATAGCACGCGGAAAACCACCGAGGCCAGGTAGGTCTGTATCCCGAACCAGGCAATCGCGATCACCGCACGAATCAGTGCAGGAATCTGCGCACCATGGATGCCAAAACTGATGCGGCTGATCACTGGAAACGGTACGCCGGTCTTCTGCCCCATATAGCCCGACAGGTTCATGAAGAAGTACACCAGCGCCGCGCCGATCCCCAGGGACAGCAGAATCTGCCAGCCACCCAGGCCCAGCGCATACAGGCCGATGGCGAAGGAGTAGTTGGCGATGTTGTGCACATCGTTGGTCCACAAGGCAAAGATGCTGTAGCGGCCCCAGCGCCGGCCTTCGGCCTTGGTAGGCGCCAGGTCCTTGTTGTGCAGGCGCGGGCTGAGGACCAACGGGCCGGGGCTCGTGGCCTCGGGGTTCAGGGTGGAGGAGGGCAGATCCAGTGCGATGTTATTGGAGAGACTTGTACGCATTCCGGCAGGCTCCTGGACATCAGCAGGAGAGCGGCTGATGTCAAAGTGTATGTATCTTTTTTATTAATTGTATACAAAGTGTGTTTTGCCTTAAGCCACATGCGTGCCAGATTTTCGCCGGGTGAAATACACGGCGATTTGGTTTTTAGCGTGATTGGAAATAACCGGCTGAATTTGAAGCGATATAAATTGACCGTTTGAACAGCTATTTATTTTGTAGCGCAGAGATGCGCGGGGATTTTAGAAGAGGTGTGACGAGGGAGGATGTAACTTTTCGGTGCAGGATTTTATAAGTGCACACAAAAATGGCACCGATGGTGACATTTCTGTGTACAGGATTCTGGCTCAGGCGTTACGCCTTGCTGATGATGTTCCCGGCGTGCAACCCGCATTCTTTCTGGGTTGCTTCTTCCCACCACCAACGGCCTTCGCGTTCGTGCTGGTTCGGCAGTACCGGACGGGTGCACGGCTCACAGCCGATGCTGATAAAACCGCGCTCGTGCAGGCTGTTGTACGGCAACTCCAGCATGCGGATGTAACCCCATACTTCCTCACTGGTCATCTGCGCCAGCGGGTTGAACTTGTACAGGGTGCGTTCCGGGGTGGAAAAAGCCGTATCGATTTCCAGCGCGGCCACCTGGCTGCGGGTGCCGGGGCTCTGGTCGCGGCGCTGGCCGGTGGCCCAGGCGCTTACACCGGACAGCTTGCGGCGCAGCGGTTCGATCTTGCGCACGCCACAGCACTCGCCATGGCCGTCCTTGTAGAAACTGAACAGGCCCTTTTCCTTGACGAAGGGTTCCAGCTTGCTCTGGTCCGGCGAGATCAGTTCGATGTCGATCTTGTAGAACTCACGCACCTGCTCGATAAACCGGTAGGTCTCCGGGTGCAGGCGACCGGTGTCGAGGCTGAACACCTTGACGTTCTTGTTCAGCTTCCAGGCCATGTCTACCAGCACCACGTCCTCGGCACCGCTGAAAGAGATCCACAGGTCGTCGCCAAACTGGCTGAAGGCCAGCTTGAGAATGTCCTGGGCGGATTTGTTGGCGTAAGTCGCGGCGAGTTCAGCGACGTCGAAGGCTTGGTTCATCAGGACGGTTCCTACAGGTCAGTGGCGCTGAGCGCTCTATAGGGGGGCGATGGTAACAAAATCCCGCCTGCGTTGCGGCGGCCAGCGTGAATCGCTAGAGTTCGGCAGTCCTTTTGCTCGCTCAACTCAATAACTTTAAATGGGAGTGTCTTGTGGAAATTGCCTGTCTCGACCTGGAAGGGGTGCTGGTTCCGGAAATCTGGATCGCCTTCGCCGAAAAAACCGGTATTGAATCCTTGCGGGCCACCACCCGGGACATCCCCGACTACGACGTGCTGATGAAACAGCGCCTGCGCATTCTTGATGAGCATGGGCTGAAGCTCTCCGACATCCAGGAAGTGATCGCCACCCTCAAGCCGCTGGACGGCGCCATCGAGTTCGTCAATTGGCTGCGCGAGCGCTTCCAGGTGGTGATCCTGTCTGACACCTTCTATGAGTTCTCCCAGCCGCTGATGCGCCAACTGGGTTTCCCGACCTTGCTGTGCCACCGGTTGATCACCGACGAGAGTGACCGGGTGGTGAGCTACCAGCTGCGTCAGAAAGATCCCAAGCGTCAGTCGGTGCTGGCCTTCAAGACCCTGTACTACCGGGTGATTGCCGCCGGTGATTCCTACAACGACACCACCATGCTGGGTGAGGCCGACCGTGGGATTCTGTTCCACGCGCCGGAGAACGTGATTCGCGAGTTCCCGCAGTTCCCGGCGGTGCATACGTTTGAGGATTTGAAGAAAGAGTTCATCAAGGCGTCGAATCGGCAGTTGAGCCTGTAAGTTATTTGGCGTGGCTGACGCCTCATCGCAGGCAAGCCAGCTCCCACATGTTGACCGCGCTCCCATGTGGGAGCCGGGCTTGCCCGCGATGGGGCCGGTATGGCCACTGCACAGCCTAGACCCCTGCCAGCAAACTCTCATAAGGAATGCGCAAGCCTTCATGCAGGCGTTTGATCATCGACAAGCTCAGCTTGCGCTTATGATTCAACACTTCGGAAACCCGCCCGCTCGGACCTATGAAAGGCTCCAGGTCACGGGCGGTCAGGCCTAGTTGCTCCATTCGAAATTTAATCGCTTCTACGGGATCCGAAGGCGGCATTGGGAAATGCTCCGCTTCGTGCTTTTCGATAAGTATCGCGAGAATTTCCAGCTCGTCACCCTCGGGCGAGCCGATTTCCGCTTCCCATAGCTGTTCGACGCGCGCGAGCGCAGCGGTCAGGTCTTCCTGGGAATGAATGGGTTTGATGTTCATCACACGGTCTCCGCATTGATCTGATCGTACTGCGCGTGGGTCCCCACAAAGCGTATGAACGCAAGCTGTCGCTGATAATTGATCGCCATGATCACTCGATACTTGTTGCCGCCTATGTTGAACACAACCCTGCCCCCTTTGAGAATGCTCGCTGTCCTTAGCTCTGCCTTGAGGGCCTGAGGGGTTGGGTAAACAGCTTTTTCCATATGGCGATACAGCTCGACCAGCGGCGTTTTGGCATCCATGCAACCAGGGTGGTTTTCCCAGAATATTCGTAGGGCAGACAGAGCGATTATCCGCATCGCTGCGACCTCCCAATTTGGGAGATAATAGGTGCGGTTGAGGGCAGATGCAATCTCGGAAATCTTTCCTGACAAGTAGGCAGTCGTTTCATGTGATCCTTCACAGACGGCTGGTGGACGGTTGAAACCGGACGCTATCCTCCGGCTTCGACCCCGTCTACTTCGGTACTGATTCAGGTCTTTTCTGCTGCGTGGCTCTACGTCAGCGAGCCAGGAAGGGGCTGGGTGCTACAGGCTTTCCAAGGTTTGTAACAACACCCGCACCTTGGTCATCGACTCCTGATACTCCGCCTGCCACTCCGAGTCCGCGACAATCCCGCCGCCGCCCCAGCAGCACACCTGACCATCCTTGACCAACAGGCTGCGAATGGCGATGGAGCTGTCCATCTCGCCGCGCACGTCCAGATACACCAGCGAACCGCAATACAACCCGCGCCGGGTCGGCTCCAGCTCGTCGATGATCTGCATCGCGCGAATCTTCGGTGCGCCGGTGATGGAGCCGCCGGGGAAGCTGCCGGCGATCAGGTCGAGGGCGTCTTTATCGTCCGCCAGCTCACCGGTGACGCTGCTCACCAGATGATGCACGTTGGGATAGCTTTCCAGGCTGAACAACTCCGGCACTTTCACCGAGCCGGTACGGCAGGTGCGGCCCAGGTCGTTGCGCAGCAGGTCGACGATCATCAGGTTTTCGGCACGATCCTTGGGGCTGGCCAGCAATTCAGCGGCGTTGGCTGCATCTTCCTCAGGCGTCGCACCCCTTGGCCGGGTGCCCTTGATCGGGCGGGTTTCCACCTGGCGCTGGCTGATTTTGACGAAGCGCTCCGGCGATAAACTCAATACCGCGCCATCATCCGGCAAGCTTTGGAACCCGGAAAACGGTGTTGGGCAGGCTTCGCGCAAGGCGCAGTAGGCCACCCACGGATCGCCACTGCACGGAGCACGGAAACGTTGGGCAAAGTTGACCTGGTAGCAGTCACCGGCCTGGATGTAGTCCTGGATACGGGCGAGGGCGTGCTGGTAGGTGTCGGCTGTCACGTCCGGGGCCATTGGGCCTTGCAGCTTGAAGGTGGCCGATGCGCTGATGGTCGGCTGACCGAACAAGGTAATCAGGCGTTGCCGTTCGCTTTCCGCCAGTTTGGGGTGGAACACCAGTTGGCTGGTCTGCGCCTGGTGATCGCTGATCAAGGCCCAGGCGTACAGGCCGAAGCGTGCATCCGGCAGGTGCAGGTCGTCCACCGCCAGGTGCGGCAGGTGCTCAAGATGACGACCGAAGTCGTAGCTCAGGTAGCCGATGAGGCCGCCGGCAAACGGCAGTTCGTAGGGCGCGGGGATCGTGGCTTCACCCAGCAACGTCAGGTTTTCCCGCAGGCGCTGTAGGAAATCACTGCCGCTTTCGTCGGGCAGTACCGCCAGGGTCGTCTCGGGCCAGGCGCTCAGCAGGTCATAACGGCCGCGCTCGGCCGCCGGTCGGCCACTGTCCAGCAGCACCGCGCCGGGCGCATGGCGGATTGCTGCAAAGTATTCGGCAGGGTTGGCCTGGTAGGGCAGCGGGTGTACGGAGCAGGTCACTGGGTTTATCCCTCGACCGCCGGAATATGCCCAAACATTTCCTGCACAAACTTAACCCGTTCCTCCGGTGTTTCCGTTACGCCCGCCGCCTTCAGCTCTTCCAGTCGAGCCTCCACGGCATGGGTGCGCAAGGTCAGGCCGCAGTCGTTGGCAATCTGGATGTTCAGCCCCGGGCGAGCGTTAAGCTCCAGGATCAACGGACCCTTTTCCTGGTCCAGCACCATATCCACGCCGATATAGCCCAGGCCGCACAGCTCGTAGCAGCCGGCGGCGAGCTTCATGAACCCGTCCCAGTTGGGCAGTTGCACGCCGTCCACCGCATTGGTGGTGTCGGGGTGCTTGGTGATGATGTTGTTCAGCCAGGTGCCGCGCAGGGTCAGGCCGGTGGCGAGGTCGACACCCACGCCAATCGCGCCCTGGTGCAGGTTGGCCTTGCCGCCGGACTGGCGGGTGGGCAAGCGCAGCATGGCCATCACCGGGTAGCCCATCAGCACAATGATGCGGATGTCCGGTACGCCTTCGTAGCTGATGCTCTTGAAGATCTGGTCGGGCACCACCCGGTATTCGATCAGCGCGCGGTCACGGTGGCCGCCGAGGGAATACAGGCCGGTGAGGATGCTGGAAATCTGATGCTCGATTTCTTCATGGCTGATGATCTTGCCGGAGACGGTCCGGTAGCGCCCTTCAAAACGGTCGGCGATCACCAGGATACCGTCACCACCGGCGCCCTGGGCCGGCTTGATCACGAAGTCGCTGCGCCCGCCGATGATCTCGTCGAGCTTGTCGATTTCCTTCTCGGTGGAAATGACTCCGTACATTTCCGGCACGTGGATGCCGGCGGCCATGGCCCGTTCCTTGGTGATGATCTTGTCATCGACGATCGGATACAGGCTGCGCTTGTTGTACTTGAGCACGTAGTCGGCATTTCGCCGGTTGATGCCCATGATCCCCCGCGCTTCCAGGGCCTTCCAGGTCTTCCAGAAGCCGAACATTACGAGTCAGCCTTGAGGAAGGCCTTGAAACGCACCAGTTCGGTCAGGCGGTAGCCGCGATAACGACCCATGGCCAGCATGAAGCCCACCAGGATCAACAGGATCGCCGGGAAGGTGAACACGAAGTAGATCAGTTCCGGCACGCTCATGATGATGTGCGCCAGGGAAGCGGCGAACAGCGTGCCGATCGCGACTTTCATCGCATGGCCGCCACCGCGTTCTTCCCAGGTAATCGACAGGCGTTCGATGGTCATGGTCAGGATCACCATCGGGAACAATGCCACCGACAGCCCGCGTTCCAGGCCGAGCTTGTGGCTGAACAGACTGATGGCGGCGATCAGCACCACCACGAAGGTCAGCACCACCGAGAGCCTCGGCAGCATCTGCAGCTTCAAGTGTTCCAGGTAAGACCGAAGCGACAGCCCCAGCGCCGTAATAATGGTGAACAGCACAATCCCGAAGCCCAGCTGTGTCTCGCGGAACGCCAGGGCAATCAGCACCGGGGTAAACGTGCCTAGGGTCTGCAGGCCGATCAGGTTGCGCAGGATCAGGATCACCAGCACGCCAATCGGGATCATCACCATGATCATGAAGGTCTGCTGGGTTTGCAGCGGCAGGCCGTACAGCGAGTATTCGAGGAAGTTGGCGTCGGTGTTTTCGTCCGTCAGCTTGGCCAGGCGAATCGCGTTCATTTCGCTGTTGTTGAGGCTGAAGGTCACCATGGCCTTCTTGCCGCCGTCGACGGTGATCAGGTTTTCATCACCGGTCCACCACAGCAGGCGGTCGGCTGGCAGCCCTTGTTCGCCGGTGTCGGGGTTGAAGTACAGCCAGTCGTTGCCATTGAAACTGCGCAGCCAGAGTTCCGGGGTTTGCGGCTGGTCGGCCACCAGGCGGATGGTGTGAACCTTTTCCACCGGCACATGGGCGATGGACAGCAGCAACTCGACGATCTTGGCCTTGTGCGGCGTCGACGGGTCGCCCGCCAGCAGCAGCTTCACGTTGTCGTCGTTGAGGTTGTTGGTGCGCTTGATGGCTTCGCTGATAAAGGTCTCGACGTCGGCCGAGTGCTGGCGGATCGGCGCCAGCAGGGCTTCGGCGGCGATTTTTTCCGGGCCTTCGACGGCGATGCTGTCGCGGAAGGTCGGGCCCTTGACCTTGACCTTTTCACCGCTGTAACGCTTGGTCAGCACCAGGCGGTAGTAGAGGGTCTGGTTGCCCTTGGCCCGGCGTGCCGACCAGGTGACCTTGCGGTTGCCGTCGAGGCGATTGACGCTGACGCCGTAGTTATTCGAGATAAAGCTTTCATTCAGGCTGACGAAGTCGCGGCTCAGGGGCGGCACGAACATCTGGATTTTCACCGGGTCCTTGGCGCTGGCGACGAACTCGACCTTGGCGTCGATGTTCCACAGGTCGTCGGTGGCGTCCTCGGTGACGGGAATCCCCAGCACGAAAATCTGATAGGCGGTGACCGAAATGCCCAAGACCACCAAAACGGCGATCAGGATTTTCAGGTGCAGATTAAGAGAGCGCATTCAAATTACTCAGCGGTATGAGCGTCGGAGGCGCAGGCAGGTTTGCCCGCCGCGTATTTAAGACTGGGGTCGACCAGCGCATCAAAGCGTTTCAGCGCTTCGGAGCCGATCAGCAGCGGGTATTGGAAGGCGCTGCGGTCAGTCAAGTTCACTTCGATACTGCGTAAAGCGGTGCCCATGCAGATGTCCAGGGCGATGACTGGACGGGCGGTGTAGTTCTTGTCTTCATCGGGGTCGTAGTCACCGGCGCGGCGCTTGATCTTGCTCACGCGGGCCAGGGGACGCTCGATGGGGTGGGAGTGTGCGGTGTCGATGGCCAGGTAGAAGCGCACCCAGGACTCGCCGTTGCGCTTGAAGCGCTTGATGTCGCGGGCGCTCAAGGACGCGGTCTTGGCCCCGGTGTCGAGCTTGGCGGCCACTTCCAGGTCAATGCCGGCCAACTTGGCGTATTCATTGAGTCCATAAACGGTCTTCTCGGCAGCAACGCCAAGGCCCGGGATAAACAGTAGAAGCAAAAGGGGGAAGGGCTTGAGTCTCATAAATCCTGACGCGGTGCAGTGCGATGTTCAATTCAAGGCGACTGGCATTGCTGCGCAAGCTCCCTCGTGCGCCTTTTCATCCAGGGATGTGAGGCAAAAGTGGCCGGCATTCTAACATGAAGGTTTTCTGGCGCCAGCGCTGGCAGCCGGCCATGCCCCGATAGAGTGCAAGGCGGGTTATTAGACGATTGTCGACAATGTGTATTTATTCTTTGACTATTCGGGGCTGATTGGCTAGTTTTTGCGGCATTGCTTTTAAAGGTGTCGACAATATGCTGGATCAACTGGAAACCCCAGTGATGGCCCAAGACGATTCCCAGACCATGTCCGAGAACGTCTTCCGGCGTATCCAGGCCGCCATCGTCAAGGGCGAAATCGCCCCCGGCAGCAAGATCTCCGAGCCGGAACTGGCGCGCACCTATGGCATCAGCCGTGGCCCGCTGCGCGAGGCGATTCATCGCCTGGAAGGCCAGCGCCTGCTGGTGCGCATCCCCCATGTGGGCGCGCGAGTGGTCTCGTTGAGCCATGAAGAACTGATCGAACTCTACGAAATCCGCGAATCCCTGGAAGGCATGGCCTGCCGCCTGGCCGCCGAGCGCATGACCGACGCCGAGATCGAAGAGCTGCGCCAGGTGTTGCACACCCACGAGCGCGATGCGGCCTTCCAGGCCGGTGTCGGCTACTACCAGCAGGAAGGCGACTTCGATTTTCATTACCGGATAATTCAAGGCGCCGGTAATCGCACCCTGACCCAAATGTTGTGCGGCGAGCTGTATCAGTTGGTGCGCATGTACCGCATCCAGTTCTCCGCCACCCCCAATCGTCCACGCCAGGCCTTTGCCGAGCATCACCGCATTCTTGACGCGATTGCCGATCGCGACGGTGAACTGGCCGAGTTGTTGATGCGCCGGCATATCGGTGCCTCCAAACGCAACATTGCCCGTCACTTCCCGGACGGCGCTCCCCAATCACGAGGTGAGTCATGAGTTCCAATAACAACACCACTCCAGGCCAGCGTTTCCGTGACGCGGTTGCCAGCGAGCACCCGTTGCAGGTAGTCGGCGCGATCAACGCCAACCATGCGCTGCTGGCCAAGCGCGCCGGCTTCAAGGCGATCTACCTGTCGGGTGGCGGGGTGGCTGCCGGCTCCCTCGGTGTGCCGGACCTGGGCATCACCGGCCTGGATGACGTGCTGACGGACGTGCGCCGCATCACCGACGTGTGCGACCTGCCGCTGCTGGTGGACGTGGACACCGGTTTCGGCTCCTCCGCGTTCAACGTGGCGCGCACCGTCAAGTCGATGATCAAGTTCGGCGCGGCGGCGATCCATATCGAAGACCAGGTGGGCGCCAAGCGTTGCGGCCATCGCCCGAACAAAGAAATCGTGTCCCAGCAGGAAATGGTCGACCGCATCAAGGCTGCGGTGGATGCGCGTACCGATGACAGCTTCGTGATCATGGCCCGCACCGACGCACTGGCCGTGGAAGGTTTGGAATCCGCCCTGGAACGTGCGGCCGCCTGCATTGAGGCCGGCGCCGACATGGTGTTCCCGGAAGCCATCACTGAGCTTGAGATGTACAAGCTGTTCGCCTCTCGCGTGAAAGCGCCGATCCTGGCCAACATCACCGAATTCGGTGCGACGCCTCTCTATACCGTCGATCAACTGAAATCTGCGGATGTTTCCATCGTCCTGTACCCGCTCTCGGCCTTCCGCGCCATGAACAAGGCCGCCGAGAACGTCTACACCGCGATCCGTCGCGACGGCACCCAGCAGAACGTGATCGACACCATGCAAACCCGTATGGAGCTTTACGATCGCATCGACTACCACACCTTCGAGCAGAAGCTCGACGCGCTGTTCGCCGCCAAGAAGTAACGCGAGCGCCTCACTAATAACTAAAAGATTGGAGATAACCATGGCCGAAGCAAAAGTACTCAGTGGAGCTGGCCTGCGTGGCCAGGTTGCCGGGCAGACCGCACTGTCCACCGTGGGCCAGGCCGGTGCCGGCTTGACCTATCGCGGCTACGACGTGCGCGAACTCGCCGCCGATGCCCAGTTTGAAGAAGTCGCCTACCTGCTGCTCTACGGCGAACTGCCGACCAAAGCCGAACTGGCCGCCTACACCGCCAAGCTCGGCAAACTGCGCGACCTGCCCCAGGCGCTGAAAGAAGTGCTGGAACGCATCCCCGCCGACGCGCACCCGATGGACGTGATGCGCACCGGTTGCTCGTTCCTGGGCAATATCGAGCCGGAGAAAGACTTCTCCGTGCAGCGCGACGTGACCGACCGCCTGCTGGCCGCATTCCCGGCGATCATGTGCTACTGGTACCGCTTCAGCCACGACGGCCAGCGCATCAACTGCGTGACCGACGAGCCGAGCATCGGCGGGCACTTCCTGCACCTGCTGCACGACAAGAAGCCCAGCGACTTGCACGTCAAGGTGATGAACGTGTCGCTGATTCTCTACGCCGAGCACGAATTCAACGCCTCGACCTTCACCGCCCGCGTGTGTGCGTCGACCCTGTCGGACCTGTATTCCTGCGTGACTGCCGCCATCGGCTCCCTGCGTGGCCCGCTGCACGGCGGCGCCAATGAAGCGGCGATGGAGATGATCGAGCGTTTCTCTTCCGCCCAGGAAGCGGTGGAAGGCACCCTCGGCATGCTGGCGCGCAAGGACAAGATCATGGGCTTTGGCCACGCGATCTATAAAGACAGCGACCCGCGAAACGAGGTGATCAAGGCCTGGTCGAAAAAACTCGCGGACGAAGTGGGCGACACCGTGCTGTTCCCGGTTTCTGAAGCCATCGACAAGACCATGTGGGAGCAGAAGAAACTGTTCCCCAACGCCGACTTCTACCATGCCTCGGCGTACCACTTCATGGGCATCCCGACGAAGCTGTTCACCCCGATTTTCGTCTGCTCGCGGCTGACAGGATGGGCAGCTCACGTGTTCGAGCAGCGAGCCAACAACCGCATCATCCGTCCGAGCGCCGAGTACATCGGCGTTGAGCAGCGCAAGTTCGTGCCAATCGAACGTCGCTGAGTGGAGAAACCGCTGATCTTGGGGTGAAAACGGATCAAAAAGGTGGGAGCGGGCTTGCTCGCGAAGGCGGTGCGACAGTCGCCATGTGTGTTGCATAACACACCGCTTTCGCGAGCAAGCCCGCTCCCACATTTTGATCGCATTCCACCTTGGATCAGCACCGGTTCTTCCTTTTGCAACTACCGTGACCGAGTCCTGACGATGAACACTGAACACCGCAAACCGCTCCCCGGCAGCCGCCTCGATTTCTTTGACGCCCGCGCGGCAGTCGATGCAATCACCCCCGGCGCCTACGCCACACTGCCGTACACCTCCCGCGTGCTCGCGGAAAACCTGGTGCGTCGCTGTGACCCCGCAACCCTCAATGCCTCCTTGAGCCAACTGATCGAGCGCAAACGCGACCTCGACTTCCCGTGGTTCCCGGCCCGCGTGGTGTGCCACGACATCCTCGGCCAGACCGCCCTGGTGGACCTTGCCGGCCTGCGCGACGCCATCGCCCTGCAAGGCGGTGACCCGGCCCAGGTCAACCCGGTGGTGCCGACCCAACTGATCGTCGACCATTCCCTGGCCGTCGAAGCCGGTGGTTCTGACCCGCAGGCGTTCGAGAAAAACCGCGCCATCGAAGACCGTCGCAACGAAGACCGTTTCCACTTTATCGAATGGACCAAAAAGGCCTTCAAGAACGTCGACGTGATCCCGCCGGGCAACGGCATCATGCACCAGATCAACCTGGAGAAAATGTCTCCGGTGATCCAGGTACGTGACGGCGTGGCCTTCCCGGATACCTGCGTCGGCACCGACAGCCACACGCCTCACGTTGATGCCTTGGGCGTGATCGCCATCGGCGTTGGCGGCCTTGAAGCAGAGAGCGTGATGCTCGGCCGCGCCTCGTGGATGCGCCTGCCGGAAAGTGTTGGCGTGGAGCTGACGGGCAAGCTGCAACCGGGCATCACCGCCACCGACATGGTGCTGGCGCTGACCGAGTTCCTGCGCAAGCAGAAGGTCGTCGGTGCGTGGCTGGAGTTCTTCGGTGAAGGCGCCTCCGCGCTGACCCTGGGCGACCGCGCCACCATCTCCAACATGGCCCCGGAATACGGCGCCACGGCGGCGATGTTCTATATCGACCAGCAGACCATCGCCTACCTCAAGCTCACCGGCCGTGACGACGAACAAGTCACCCTGGTGGAGCAATATGCTCGCCACACCGGCCTGTGGGCGGACGACCTCAAGGGCGCGCAATACGAGCGTGGCCTGAGCTTCGATTTGTCCTCGGTGGTGCGCAACATGGCCGGCCCGAGCAACCCCCACGCCCGCGTCGCCACCAGCGACCTGGCGGCCAAGGGCATCTCCGGCCAGTGGGATGACGTGCCGGGGCAAATGCCCGACGGCGCGGTGATCATCGCCGCCATCACCAGTTGCACCAACACCAGCAACCCGCGCAACGTGATTGCCGCCGGCCTGCTGGCACGCAATGCCAACAAGCTCGGCCTGGCCCGCAAGCCGTGGGTCAAGTCGTCCCTGGCACCGGGTTCGAAAACCGTCGCGATGTACCTCGACGAAGCCGGGCTGACCACCGAGCTGGAGCAGTTGGGTTTCGGCGTGGTGGCGTTCGCCTGCACCACCTGCAACGGCATGTCCGGCGCACTCGACCCGGTGATCCAGCAAGAGATCATCGACCGCGACCTGTACGCCACCGCCGTGCTTTCGGGTAACCGCAACTTCGACGGCCGTATCCACCCGTACGCCAAGCAAGCGTTCCTCGCGTCGCCGCCGCTGGTGGTGGCCTATGCGATTGCCGGCACCATCCGTTTCGACATCGAAAAAGACGTGCTGGGCCTGGACGCCAATGGCAAGGAAATCCGCCTCAAGGACATCTGGCCAAGCGACGAAGAAATCGACGCGGTGGTCAAGGCGTCGGTCAAGCCGGAGCAGTTTCGCCAGGTGTACATCCCGATGTTCGCGATCCACGAAGACACCGGCCCGAAGGTCACGCCGCTGTACGACTGGCGCCCGCAGAGCACCTACATCCGTCGCCCGCCGTACTGGGAAGGTGCCCTGGCCGGTGCACGTCCGCTCAAGGGCATGCGCCCGCTGGCGGTGCTGCCGGACAACATCACCACCGATCACCTGTCGCCGTCCAACGCGATCATGCTCGACAGCGCCGCGGGCGAATACCTGGCGAAAATGGGCCTGCCGGAAGTCGACTTCAACTCTTACGCGACCCATCGTGGCGACCACTTGACCGCGCAGCGCGCCACCTTCGCCAACCCGAAACTGTTCAATGAAATGGTGGTTGAAGACGGTAAGGTCAAGCAGGGTTCGCTGGCGCGCCTGGAGCCGGAAGGCAAGGTCACGCGCATGTGGGAAGCCATCGAAACCTACATGGAGCGCAAGCAGCCGCTGATCATCATTGCCGGCGCCGACTACGGCCAGGGTTCGTCCCGGGACTGGGCGGCCAAGGGCGTACGCCTGGCCGGTGTTGAGGCGATTGCCGCCGAAGGTTTCGAGCGCATCCACCGCACCAACCTGGTGGGCATGGGCGTGCTGCCGCTGGAGTTCCTGCCGGGCACCGACCGCAAGACCCTGAAGATCGACGGCACGGAAACCTACGACGTGATCGGCGAACGCACCCCGCGTGCGCAACTGACGTTGCTGATCAACCGCAAGAACGGCGAGCGTGTCGAGGTGCCGGTGACCTGCCGGCTGGACACGGCTGAAGAAGTGTCGATCTACGAGGCGGGCGGCGTGTTGCAACGTTTTGCCCAAGACTTCCTGGAATCGGCTGTAACTGCCTGATAACTGCGGCCGGGGTCAACGCCCCGGCCCATGAGGACCACCATGGCACACGTACCGCAGATCAAGATTCCCGCCACCTACATGCGTGGCGGCACCAGTAAAGGCGTGTTTTTCAGCCTCAAGGATTTGCCCGAGTCGGCCCAGGTGCCGGGCGCGGCGCGGGATGCGTTGTTGTTGCGGGTGATCGGCAGCCCCGACCCGTATGACAAGCAAATCGACGGCATGGGCGGCGCGACTTCCAGCACCAGCAAAACCGTGATCCTGGCCAAAAGTACCCGCGCCGATCACGACGTGGATTACCTGTTCGGCCAGGTGTCCATCGACAAACCGTTCGTGGACTGGAGCGGCAACTGCGGCAACCTGTCGGCGGCGGTGGGTTCGTTCGCCATCAGCGCCGGCCTGGTAGATGCCGCGCGCATTCCGCACAACGGCGTGGCCGTGGTGCGGGTGTGGCAGGCGAATATCGCCAAGACCATCATCGCTCACGTACCGATCACCGACGGTGCGGTGCAGGAAACCGGCGACTTCGAACTCGACGGCGTGACCTTCCCGGCCGCCGAGGTGCAGCTGGAATTCATGGACCCAGCGGCGGAAGAAGAGGGCGGCGGTGGCTCGATGTTCCCTACCGGCAACCTGGTGGATGATCTGGAAGTGCCGGGTGTCGGCACGTTCAAGGCGACGCTGATCAATGCCGGGATTCCCACCATCTTCATCAACGCCCAGGACCTGGGCTACACCGGCACCGAGTTGCAGGGCGCGATCAATGGCGACCCCAAGGCCCTGGCGATGTTTGAAACCATCCGCGCCCATGGTGCGCTGCGCATGGGCTTGATCAAACACCTGGACGAGGCGGCCCAGCGTCAGCACACGCCGAAGGTGGCGTTTGTGGCGCGGCCTGCGGACTACGTGGCGTCCAGCGGCAAGGCGATCAAGGCGGGTGATGTCGACCTGCTGGTGCGGGCGCTGTCCATGGGCAAGTTGCACCACGCGATGATGGGCACGGCGGCGGTGGCGATTGGCACGGCGGCGGCGATTTCCGGCACGCTGGTGAATTTGGCAGCGGGCGGCGTGGAGCGCAATGCGGTGCGGTTCGGGCATCCCTCCGGGACGTTGCGCGTAGGCGCCGAGGCCAGCCAGATCGACGGTGAATGGGTCGTGAAAAAAGCCATCATGAGCCGCAGTGCGCGAGTGTTGATGGAAGGGTTCGTACGCGTCCCCGGCGACGCTTTCTAACCGATCGTTCCCACGCTTTGCGTGGGAATGCATCCCGTGACGCTCTGCGTCACCCTTGCGCCGTACGGGACGCGAAGCGTCCAAGGCGGCATTCCCACGCAGAGCGTGGGAACGAACACCCTGACCCTGAGGATGGACCACACCTAACCCACTTTGGAGTACTGCCATGAGCGCCAACGTCGACCAGAACAACCGCCCCGACTACGACCAGGTCCTGCAGGACATCGCCGACTACGTACTGAATTTCAGGATCGAATCCCGCGATGCCCTCGACACCGCCCGCAACTGCCTGATGGACACCCTCGGTTGCGGCCTGCTGGCCCTGCGTTTCCCGGAGTGCACCAAGCACCTGGGGCCGATCGTCGAAGGCACGGTGGTGCCGTTCGGCGCACGGGTGCCGGGCACCTCGTTCCGCCTGGATCCGGTCAAGGCCGCATGGGACATCGGCTGCATCGTGCGCTGGCTCGACTACAACGACACCTGGCTTGCTGCCGAATGGGGTCACCCTTCCGATAACCTCGGTGGCATCCTCGCGGTCGCCGACCATCTCTCGCAAAAACGCCTGGCCAACGGCGACGCACCGCTGACCGTGCGGGCCGTGCTGGAGGCGATGATCATGGCCCACGAAATCCAGGGTGTGATTGCCCTGGAAAACTCCTTCAACCGTGTCGGCCTTGACCACGTGCTGCTGGTGAAAGTCGCCTCCACCGCCGTCACCGCCAAGCTGATGGGCGCCAACCGTGAGCAACTGCTGTCGGCCCTGTCCCAGGCGTTTGTCGATGGCCAGGCATTGCGTACTTATCGTCATGCGCCGAACGCCGGTTCGCGCAAGTCGTGGGCGGCGGGGGATGCGTCGAGTCGCGGGGTGCGCCTGGCGGATATCGCCATGCGCGGCGAGATGGGCATTCCCGGTGTGTTGAGCGCGCCGCAGTGGGGCTTCTATGACGTGCTGTTCAGCCACACCAACAAGGACCTGGCGCTCAAGCCCGAAGACAAGCGCGCCTTCAGCCTGTCGCAGCCCTACGGCACGTATGTGATGGAGAACGTACTGTTCAAGATCAGCTTCCCCGCCGAGTTCCACGCACAAACCGCCTGCGAGGCAGCAGTCACCCTGCACCCACAGGTGAAGCACCGCCTGCATGAGATCGACAGGATTGTGATCACCACCCACGAATCGGCGATCCGGATCATCTCCAAGGTCGGGCAGTTGGCCAACGCGGCGGACCGCGATCATTGCCTGCAGTACATGACCGCCGTACCGCTGGCGTTTGGCAACCTGGTGGCCGAGCAATACGAAGATGAATTCCACGCGGCCCATCCGATCATCGATGAGCTGCGCGAAAAGATGGTCATCGTCGAGGAGCCGCGCTACAGCCGCGAATACCTGGAGGCCGACAAGCGCTCCATCGCCAATGCGGTGCAGGTGTTCTTCAAGGATGGTTCCAGCACCGAACAGGTGGCCGTGGAATACCCGATTGGCCACCGTCGCCGTCGGGTGGATGGCATTCCGTTGCTGGAAGACAAGTTCAAGGCCAATCTGGCGACCCGGTTTACCGCGCAGCGCAGTGCCGAGATTTTTGCGCTGTGCAAGGATCAGGCACGGCTTGAGGCCACTGCGGTAAACCGGTTTGTGGACCTGTTCGTCATCTGAAGAACACCACTGGTCAAATGTGGGAGCGGGCTTGCTCGCGAATGCGGTGGATCAGCCATATATGCATTGGCTGACACTCCGCATTCGCGAGCAAGCCCGCTCCCACATTAAACCTACATGCTGCCTTCCACATCATCCAGGCTGAACGTCTCGGTATGGTCGTCATAGGAGAAGATCTCCGCATACCGCCCCCAGGCCACCACGCTTTCCAGGGTTTTCTCCACAAAGGCTTCCGTCATCGAGTCTTCCAGTTCCTGCTCGAAGCGCACCCGTGGCGCCCGGTGGCCGCTGCGCTCAAGCAACACCTGGTGAATGCGCGCGGCCAATGGCACGTGGCGGATCAAGTGTTCGGCGAACAGGGTTTTACGCTCCTGGGTGCCGTAGTCGGCGAACAGTTTGCCGGCATCGGTCAGGGTGATATCGGCACCCTTGAGTTCGGCGAAGCCCAAATGCTCAAGCATCTCCGCCACCGGGAACAGATCGTCGACTTCCAGCAAACGCCGTTCGGCCACGGTCGGCAGGCCGGCGTGGCCGTTGTAGGGCTCGGCGGCCAGGGTTTCGATCAGGCCGGCCATCAGGTTGGTGGAGACTTCCGGCAACAGGCTGCCCATTTTCAGCTCAGGCAAACCTCTGCTGGCGTCAGCGCTGCGGCGGTCGGTCATCAGGGCATAGATGTCGTCGACCATTTGCCGGAAGGTCGGGTCCAGGCGGTTGCGCGGGTGGGCAAACGGCACCTTTATCTCGGCCACCACCCGGCCAGGGTTGGACGACAGCACCAGGATGCGGTCGCACATCAGCACCGCTTCTTCGATGTTGTGGGTCACGATCAGGATCGATTTGATCGGCAGTTGCTTGCCGCTCCACAGATCCAGCAAGTCGGTGCGCAGGGTTTCAGCGGTGAGCACGTCCAGCGCCGAGAACGGTTCGTCCATCAGCAGCAGGGTCGGGTTCACCACCAGCCCACGGGCGAAACCCACGCGTTGGCGCATGCCGCCGGACAGTTCGCGCGGGTAGGCGTTTTCAAAGCCGTCCAGGCCGATCAGGTCGATGGCCGCCAGGGCGCGCCTGCGGGACTCCTTGCGCTCGACCTGCAAGGCTTGCAGGCCGGCCTCGACGTTTTCCAGCACGGTCAGCCACGGGAACAGTGCGAAGGTCTGGAACACCATGGCCACGCCTTCGGCCGGGCCGGTGAGCGGCGCGCCGTTGTAGCGCACTTCGCCCGACGACGGCTGGATCAGCCCGGCGATGATGCGCAGCAAGGTCGACTTGCCCGAGCCGGACCGGCCGAGCATGCCGACAATCTCGCCTTCGTGCAGGCTCAAGTTCACGCCGCTGAGGACTTGCAGCTCGTCTTTACCTTTGCCGAACACCCGGTTCACGTTTTTCAACGAGTAGATTTCCGGAGTGTCGGCGGCATGCTCGGTATAGGTAGTCATCACAGCGAGTCCCATCAATTCAGACGAAGTTTGTTTTCAGCCATGGCGTACATCGGCCGCCACACAGCGCGGTTGAACGCCACCACGAAGATCGACATCACCACCACGCCCAGGGCGATCTTCGGGAAGTCGCCGGCCGCGGTGGTCTGGGCGATGTAGGCGCCCAGCCCGTGGGCGACTACGTTGTCCTGGCCCCAGGACACGTACTCGGACACAATACTGGCGTTCCAGGCACCCCCCGAGGCGGTAATGGCGCCGGTGACGTAGTACGGGAAAATCCCCGGCAGCATCACCTTGCGCCACCACAACCAGCCGCGAATGCGGAAGTTGGCGGCGGCTTCCTTGAAGTCATTCGGGAACGCGCTGGCTCCGGCGATCACGTTGAACAGGATGTACCACTGGGTGCCCAGCACAATCAGCGGGCTCAGCCAGATATCCGGGTTGAGGTTGTAGTGCAGGATCACGATGACGAACACCGGGAACAGCAGGTTCGCCGGGAAGGCCGCAAGGAACTGCGCCAGCGGCTGGATTTTTTCCGCAAGCGCAGGGCGCAAGCCGATCATCACGCCCAGCGGCACCCAGATCAGCGAGGCGATCAGGATCAGGCCGACCACCCGCAACAACGTGATCAGCCCTAGCACGAATACATGGCCGACTTCGGCCAGGGTCACTTCGGTGCCGACGTACTGCACGATGTGGTACAGCGCATAAGCGGCCAGCAGCGCGATGAGTGCGCCCCATACCCAGTCGATCACTTTTGACGCTTTCGGGGTTTCTGCCGGCAGCGCCTTGAGTGCACCGCCCGCCAGGCTGAAGCGCTTGTTGCCAATGCGGCTGATGGCGCGGGTGACAGGCCGCAGGATGCGCTGGACGATGCGCGTGCGCTGGATCAGGTTCAGCAGCCAGGATTGCGGCGCGGCACCCTGGGAGGCGGTGGTCTCCATGCGGAACTTGTCGGCCCAGGCCACCAGTGGGCGGAACAGGAACTGGTCGTACATCAGGATGACCACAATCATCGCCAGGATCACGTAGCCCACGGCGTGCAGGTCTTTCTGGGCAATCGCCAGGGCCAGGTATGAGCCCACGCCCGGCAAGGTGATGGTCTTGTCGCCGACGGTAATGGCCTCGGAGGCGACCACGAAAAACCAGCCGCCGGACATGCTCATCATCATGTTCCACACCAGCCCGGGCATGGCGAAGGGCACGTCGAGCTTCCAGAACCGCTGCCAACCGGAAAGTCGCAGGTTGGTCGACACTTCCACCAGGTCATGGGGCAGCATGCGCAGCGACTGGTAGAAGCTGAACGTCATGTTCCAGGCCTGGCTGGTGAAAATCGCAAAGATGGCCGCGAACTCCGCGCCGAGCACACGCCCGGGGAACAGCAGCAGGAAGAACGTCACTGTGAACGAGATGTAACCCAGCACTGGTACTGATTGCAGGATGTCGAGCACGGGCACCAGCAGTTTCTCGGCGCGCCGGCTTTTGGCGGCCAGGGTGCCGTACAACAGGGTGAACACCAGCGCTGCAACCATCGCCGCCAGCATGCGCATCGTGGTGCGCATCGCGTATTCCGGCAGGTTGGCCGGGTCCAGCGAGATCACTTCACTCTGCAGGGTGGCGATAGGCGCCCAGGTTTCCCGCGCAGTGATGGAGAAAAACAGTAAAAAGCCGATCACCAGGGGCAGGGCGACCAAATCCCAGCGGTTGGGTAGCAAGCGCAATGTGGATGCAGGGATGTAGTGACGGAACACTCTTTTCATAGGCAGTCATTCCTGCAGCGTTCAGGTTCAGGGGCGTGATGGGAGTGAGCTTAGCTGCTGCACGAATGACCCACCGAGAAGGGCGGGCGCTGTTTTCGCGAGTCAGGGGCAACGAGGCGTTGCTGGCGGGATTGTACGTTTCTGAATGTTACAAGCGCATAAATTTGCTGTCAGTTTCCTGTACGAACGGCGACTAGGGCGTCGGCGCCCCGGTCGTCGCTCGGCGGTTATTCAAACCGCAGGATCACCCTGCGATTGTGTTTGCTCTTCTTCTCGATTTTTTCGCAGAACACCCGGCCGATTTCCTCGGTATTGGTCACATGGGTGCCGCCGCAGGGCTGGATATCGATCCCGGCGATTTCAATCACCCGAACTGCCCCCTGGATGACCGGTGGCGCCACCGCCTGGGTGCGAGTGATCTGCAGCAGGGTTGAATACTCCGAGGCGGGCATGGACAGGGTTTTCACCCCATGAGCCTGTTCGATCAAGGCATTGAGGTCACGGGTGATGGTCTCTTTGTCGAGGGTCATTTCCGGCAGGTCGAAATCCAGGCGGCCCTTGTCGGCGCCGATACTGCAACCGGTCACCGGAGCGTCGATGATCGAGCACAGGAGGTGCAGGCAGGTGTGCATTTTCATGTGCCGGTAGCGACGTTCCCAGTCCAGGCTGGCGTCTACCTGCATCCCGGCGGCCAGTTGCTCGGGGCAGTGTTCTACCTGGTGCCAGATGATCGAGCGCAGCACCGGGTCACGCACGGTGCCGGTGATGTCGACGCGGCTGCCGTCGGGCAGGATGAAATGACCGGTGTCCCCCGGTTGGCCGCCGCCGGTGGGGTAGAACAGCGTGTGCTCCAGGGCGATTCCCTGTTCGCTGACGGCAATCACCCGCGCACTGAAGGCATTCTGGTAAGGCGCGCTGTCGAACAGCGCGAGGGTTTCCATGGTGTGCACGGACATGTTCAACCTCCGACGATCAGTGGGCTGGCTTGCAGCAGGCGACGAACCATCGCGCTCAAGCCAGGAGGAGATAGCAGGGTGATTTCAAATTCGGGCCCGGTCACTTTCAGGTTCAGCGGCAGGCGCGGCGGGTAGGCGTTGGTTTCGATGTGCCGCAGGCGGAATTGCAGGTGATGACGTTCCTTGACTGTCGGCTCCAGCAGCAGGCCGGGCAGGGGATGAAAGTCAGCGTCCAATACCGTCACCTTGTGGCTGGCGTTGACTTCGCCCACCACGTGCAGGCGTTCGTCGAGGGCAAACGCGCCGAGGTAATTGCTGTGGTCCGACTCATCGTTTTTCTGCAACTGGATCTGGTTGACCACCTTGACCTTGGTGCCGGCCGGCACGTCCTGGGTGATCACGCAGGACGGGCTGATGAACACGTTGTCGCCGATCAGCACGTAACCGAGCACCCGTGCGCCGGAGCCGACTTCCACGTTGTTGCCCAGCCGCGGGTGGCGCTTGCCGTCCGGGTTGTTGGCGATGCCCCGGGCGCCGAGGGTCACGCCGCAGAGGATGTAGCAGTCGTTGCCGATCTCGCAGGTTTCACCGATGACCGTGCCGTAACCGTGGTCCAGCACAAAGCGCCGGCCGATCCGCGCCGCGGGGTGAATTTCGGCGCCGGACAGGATCTTGCCCTGGTTGCTCAGCTTCAGGGCGATGGCGGAAAACACGCCGTTGTTCTTGTCCGGGAAATTCCACACCAGGTGGGCCAGGCGGTAATACAGCACGGCCTTGAACGAGGCGTAGGACTCCAGGATCAGCTCTCCGCGCCCACGGGACGCCGGGTCGCGCCAGGCATAGGCGATCAGGTCTTCGGCCACCGCCTGGGCCGCCGCCTGGATCAGCGGCGCGAGATGCGCCTCCAGCTGCTTCAACTGCGCAGGCGTGAGCGTGGTGATGAGGTGGGTGAGCAACTCATCGTGCAGTTGTTGCATGTCGATAAAGCCCCCCATGGAGGCACCCCCGCAATAGTTGTTATTCAAAACAGGGCAGATAGCTGTCGGCACTGTCGTAGACCATGGTCAGCACGACGGTGTCGGTGGGCAGCTCCGGCGCCAGCTTGGCGATGGCTACCATGTTGGCGGCCGACGACAGCCCGAGGCTGATGGCGTCGGTGCGCATGATGCGTTTGATCATGTCGAGGCATTCCTGGCGCGAAACCTTGAGCATCCCGTCAATGATCGCGACGTTGAGAATGCTCGGGATCAAGCCGATCGACAGGCCCTGGATATGGTGCGGCGCATGGCGGTCGCTGAGCAGGTCGCACTCTTCCGGCTCCACCCCCATCACGCGGATCGCCGGCCAGGTGCTCTTGAGGGTTTCGCCGATGCCGGTGATATGGCCCCCGGTGCCGATGCCGCTGACGAAGTAGTCCACACGCAGCTCGCCGAAGGCGCGGATGATTTCCCGGGCGGTGGTGTCACGGTGGGTCTGCGGGTTGGCGCCGTTGCGCTGCTGGTTGAGCATCACGTAGCTGGGGTTTTCCAGCTGCAGCTCCATGCACTTTTCGCCGTGGGAATTGTTGCCCAGGCGGCTGTCCGACAGCACCACCCTGGCGCCGTACAGGCGCAGCAGTTTCTGCTTCTCGGGGCTGTAGTTGTCGGGGATCACCAGCACCACTTTATAGCCCAGCACGTTACCGGCCATCACCAGGCCGATGCCGGTGTTGCCGCCGCTGGGCTCAATGATGGTTTGCCCTGAGCCACGAATCAGAATGCCCCGGCGCTCGGCGTCGAGGATCATGCCCAGGGCGATGCGTGCCTTGTGGCTTCCGCCGGGGTTGAGGGATTCCAGCTTGGCGTAGACCTCGATGCCGAGGTCTTCGGAAAACTGTTCCAGGCGCACGATGGGCGTTTGGCCAATGGCGTCGAGTATCGAGTTATGCAACATCAAGTAAGAGCCCATGGCCGCTGATCAGTACAAAGGCATGTCGGGTTCGACGTCGCGAACCCAGTGTTTCATGCCACCTTGCAGTACTTTGGTGTTGGCGAATCCGGCGGCCAGCAAGGTGCTGGCGGCTTGCTCCGCGCGGGTCCCGGCGTAGCAGATGAGGTAGTGCGTGTTGTCGCGGCTGAGGTTGGCGAGTTGCCCGTCGAGCTCGGCCAGCGGGATGTGCACCACCCCCGGCAACTTGCACACTTCCAGCTCGCTGGCGTCCCGCACATCCAGCAGTACGTCGGCCTTGCTGTGTTGCTCGAGCAGTTGCTTGAGCACCCGCGGCTTGATGTAGCGTTCTTCGGCCAGGGAAGGTTGGCTTGGCAGGGCGTCGGCGCAGACGGCGGGGGCGATGGTTTGGCTGTGGCGCAGTTCCGAGCAGCAAGGGCAGTCGGCGCGGCGCTTGAAGCGGATCTCGCTGAACTTCATCGCCAGCGCATCAAAGCGCATCAGCCGGCCCGAGAGTGGTTCGCCAATGCCGATCAGCAGCTTGATCGCCTCGGTGGCCTGGATCATCCCGACCACCCCGGGTAATACGCCGATGACCCCGCCGGCGCTGCAGTTGGGCGCCAGTTCCGCCGGTGGTGCCTGGGGAAACAGGCAGCGATAGCACGGCCCGCCTTTATAGTTGAGCACGCTGATCTGCCCGTCGAAGCGGTAGATGGCGCCGTACACCAACGGCTTGCCCAACTGCACGCAAGCGTCGTTGACCAGGTAGCGGGTTTCGAAATTGTCGGTGCCGTCGATCACCAGGTCATAGGCGCCCACCAGTTCCAGGGCGTTGTCGGTGTTGAAGGCGGTGTCGTAGGTGTTGATCTGGATGTGGCTGTTGAGGTCCTGCAAGCGCTGCTTGGCGGACTCGACCTTGGGCAGGCCCAGGGTGCTGTTGCCGTGGACGATCTGGCGTTGCAGGTTGCTGCTTTCCACCACGTCGAAATCCACCAGCCCCAGGGTGCCGATGCCGGCTGCCGCCAGGTACAGGCTGATGGGCGAACCGAGGCCGCCGGTGCCGATGATCAGCACCTTGGCTTTCTTCAGGTTCAGTTGGCCTTCGCGGCCGACGCCGGGCAGGGTGATGTGGCGCACGTAGCGCTGCACTTCTTCGTTGCTCAGTTGGTCGACGTCCATGCCGCCGGAGGTGGCCAGCAGTACTTCGATTTTGGCTTCTTCCGGTAACCTGTCATCGGCGCTGATCAACTCTTCTTCGGCGATAAAGAGGAAGTGCTCCTTGATCTGGTTGTTATTTTCGTGAAACAGGTGCGCACGTAAATTCGGATGGTTATCGCACAGGTTTTCAATGACTTCGCGCAATGTCGATCCGGCACCCTCGAGGGTCGATGCTGGCAGCTTGGCCACGCGGACCAGGATGTCGGGGAAAGAGACAGCGTTCATGCACAACTCCGTTTGCAGGTCGTTGAAGGGGTTTTGGGCGAAACGTTTGCCATCCCAGGCAAACAGCTTGGAACCTTGGGTCTTGCCCTGGCGAACATCCACCACCAGGTAACTTACGGGGTAGATCGGCTCGCCCATGAAGAGGGCCTTGTCCTGGTCTTCGTCGCTGAAATACGCGCCGACGTCAGGGTGGGAGTGGTAGATCACCACCACCGGGTTATCACCGCGAAACGCCTTGTTCATCATCAGCGTGTCGGCCACCGAAAAGGTGTAGCCGTTGGCGGCGCTGCGTGGATACATCTCGGGGTTCTTGCGGTGCAGCTCGTTCTGGATGTTGCTGCCCAGGTACACGCTGCCATCGGCGAAAACAAAGCCGCAGCATTCCTCGGGGTAGCTGCGGTCGGCGTGGGCGTAGATCTGCTCCAGTGCGCTTGGGCTCAGGACCTTCATCTCAGTTTTTCTTCGCCAGGAGCTTTTCGATGGGCAGCTTGGTGATGGCAAAGCCGGCCAGCAGGATCGCCGAATACATCATCAGGTCCCTGGAAATCTGCACGCCCTCGTACCAGGCCCCGATGATCACCGCGAACACCGGGAAGATGATGAACACGAAGGACAAAATGATCGGGCTCAGGCGCTTGAGCAGCATGAAATACACGATAAAGCCGCCCACCGAGGCCACCAGCCCGAGGTAGAACAGCGCACTCCAGGAACGCAGGGTGATGTCTTCAAAGGTCGGGGTTTCAAACCACAGCCCGGCGACAAACAGCATCAACCCGGCGATGCCGATGGGCAGGGTGTTGTAGGTGATCACGCTGATGGCACTGCCTTGTTTCTTGGTTATCACGTAGCACAAGGCGTGCATGATCGCCGCAGCGAGGATCGCCAGCACGCCGAAGAACTCGGCATGGTCCAGGTGCAGGCCCTGGCTCTTGATGATCATGTACAGGCTGCCGAACCCGATGGCGATACCGATCACCTGGGAAAAGTAGATGCGCTCGCGCAGGAACAGCGCGGAGAAAATCAGGATAAATACCGGCATGCAGCTGAACAGCAGTGCGGTGAGGCCGGACGAGACATGCATTTCGCCGTAGTTGAGCAGGTAATACGGAACGCTGAAGTAGGACAGCGTCACAAACACGAAGAACCAGCGGCTTTCCCGGGGAAACAGGATCGGCTCGCGGCGCACCCAGGCGAAACACAGGAACAGCGGAAACGCGATCAGGAACCGCAGCCCGGCGGAGGTCAGCGGTGGCACGCTTTCCACGGCGATCTTGATGCCCAGCCAGGTAGTGCCCCAGCTGAGACACACGATCAGGAACATCACACTGGTAATCAGCCCGGCCAACCACTGCTTGTGAGTTTTTGTTTTTTCAGCATTTTCGAGAACGGCGGACATTGGCATCGTGACATTGCTTCCATGAGACCGAATTGACCTCTATATTGAGTGCCATGATTCGGTGATTGAACCCGTAAAAGCACACTATTAGGGCGAATGATGGCTGTCAAAACAAATATTGACATGGTGTCAATTATGCGAGAAGGACTCTCCAACGGGCAGGGCGTGAAGTACAAGCGCCTGTCCGATGTCATGGAGCGAGGCATCCTTGAAGGCTTGATTGAACCGGGAAGAAAACTGCCGCCTCATCGGGTGCTTTCCGACAATCTGGGGGTCACCATTGGCACCATCAGCCGCGCCTACGGCGAGCTGGAACGCCTGGGGCTGGTAGTTGCGCGGGTCGGCGACGGCACCTTCGTACGCAAGCGTGGGATGGAGCGCCAGCGGGATGAAGGCTTTCGCAACTTCAGCGACGAGCCGCGGCAATACTTTGATATGAGCCGCAATATGCACATCCCCGGGCAGGAGACCACGTTCCTGGCCCAGAGCTTCCAGACGCTGGCGAACAACGCGAAGTTCTTGCAGGACATCAGTGCCTACACCCCGGATGCCGGGCTGCCGCGTTACCGGGCGGCGGGTGCGCAGTGGTTGGTGCAGCGGGATTTCCACCCGATTCCCGAGCAGGTGATTTGCGTGAACGGCGGCCAGCATGGGTTGCTCTGCGCAATGATGGCGCTGTTGCGAGCCGGCGATACGGTGGTGACCGAACAGTTGACCTATCCGGGGCTGATCACCGCCGCGCGCATGCTGGGCATCCGCCTGATCGGCCTGGAAATGGATGAAGAAGGGCTGCTGCCGGGGGCGCTGGATGAAGTCTGCCGCAATCACCGGGTGTCGGCGTTGTACTGCACGCCGACCATCCAGAATCCTACGACAGCGGTGCTATCGGTCGCGCGCCGTGAGGCATTGGTGAAGGTCTGTCGGGAACACAACCTGCTGATTCTCGAGGACGAGGCCCACGGTGTGCTGGTGGAAGACCGTCCGCCGCCCCTGAGTCATTTTGCCCCGGAGCGTACGATTCTGATCAGCAGCCTGAGCAAGGCGGTATCGGCAGGCTTGCGCGTTGGGTACGTGCATGCACCGCCGGCGCTGGTCAGCCGGATTTCTGCGGCCTTGCGTTCCACCTGCTGGATGGCCACGCCGGTCACCCTGGAACTGGCGACCCAGTGGATCGAAAACGGCACGGCGGAACACCTGTTGCACCAGCAGATCCAGGAAATCAGCCGCCGCAAGGCACTGGTGGAAGGTTTGTTGATTGGGCTGGAGTACCGCACTCACCTGAACAGCCCGCACTTCTGGATCGAAGTCCCGGAGCCATGGCGCGCGTCGGAAATCGAGGCGGAGTTAAAGCAGAACAATTACCTGATCGCGACAGCCGAAGCGTTTGCCGTGGGGCAGACGGCGGTGCCGCAATTCATTCGGGCGAGCATCTGCAATACGTCGGGGGATGATCAGTTGCTGCTGGATGGGTTCGATGCGCTGGCGACGGCGCTGGGGCAGGGCGGGGGGCGGTTTCATCTGTGAACCCAACAGCTTGTTGTGAACATGACCCCTGTGGCGAGGGAGCTTGCTCCCGCTGGGCTGCGAAGCAGCCCCAAAGCCATTCACTAAATACCAGTCGTCTGGTTTGCGACTGCTGCGCAGTCGAGCGGGAGCAAGCTCCCTCGCCACAGAAGCTCCCTCGCCACACAAGCACCTTGGCCAGGGCGCGGAGTTACTTGAACCGCCGCTCCACCCCTTTCTCCACCAGAATCTTCGCCGAAATCTCTTCCACCGAAAAATGCGTGGAATTGATGTGCGCAATATTTTCCCGGCGGAACAGATTTTCCACCTCCCGCACTTCAAATTCGCACTGCGCATAGCTGGAGTAACGGCTATTGGGCTTGCGCTCGTTGCGAATCGCCGTCAGGCGGTCCGGGTCGATGGTCAGCCCGAACAGCTTGTGCTGGTGCGCGCGCAGGGCGCTCGGCAGCGTCAGGTGCTCCATGTCGTCTTCGGTCAGCGGGTAGTTGGCCGCGCGAATCCCGAACTGCATGGCCATATAAAGGCAGGTCGGCGTCTTGCCGCAGCGGGACACGCCCACCAGGATCAAATCAGCCTTGTCGTAGTAGTGGGTGCGGGCGCCGTCGTCGTTGTCGAGGGCGAAGTTCACCGCCTCGATCCGCTCCATATAGTTGGAGTTATGGCCAATGGAGTGAGATTTTCCGACAGAGTATGACGAATGTTCACTTAACTCTTGTTCCAGCGGCGCCAGGAAGGTAGAGAAGATGTCGATCATGAAACCATTGGAGGTGGCGAGGATCTCACGAATGTCCTGATTGACGATGGTG
The DNA here is from genome assembly GCF_013386315.1 of Pseudomonas sp. P7779. Taxonomy (NCBI): domain Bacteria; kingdom Pseudomonadati; phylum Pseudomonadota; class Gammaproteobacteria; order Pseudomonadales; family Pseudomonadaceae; genus Pseudomonas; species Pseudomonas sp. P7779. The sequence goes on from NZ_JACARZ010000052.1 coordinate 45,913, forward strand.
TCGAAAATGATCGGACGAAATCCGTCTTTTTCGGCCGCCAGATTGATTTGTTGTACCATGGCTCGCGCTTTATCCACGCTATCGATATAGGGTCGCGTGAATTTGCTGAAGGTAATGTTTTCGAACTGCGCCAGCAGGCTTTGACCCAGGGTTTCGGCTGTAATGCCGGTGCCGTCGGAGATAAAGAAAGCAGATCGTTTCATTTGAGCCTTGGGCCTTAAGCTGATGACGAATCTTGGATATGATAGGCGCGATTTTGCCGTCCCGCAGTGGGCCGCATTCTCACTTATTTTCCAGGTCCAGGCCACAAACGCCGGTAACCGCTCCTACTGAGCCGCCGGCGTCCTGAGCTTTTCCAACACAGAAAGTGGAGAGATCACCTTGGTAGAGTACGTAGTTTCCCTCGATAAGCTCGGCGTCCATGATGTAGAGCACGTAGGGGGCAAGAACGCATCCCTGGGCGAGATGATCAGTAATCTTGCGGGTGCCGGTGTATCGGTGCCAGGTGGTTTTGCCACCACTGCCCAGGCTTACCGTGATTTCCTCGAGTTGAGCGGCCTCAACGATCAGATCCATGCCGCCCTCGATGCGCTGGACGTCGATGACGTCAACGCCCTGGCCAAGACTGGCGCCCAGATCCGTCAATGGATCATGGAAGCCGAGTTCCCCGAGAAGCTCAACGCCGAGATCCGCACCGCGTTTGCCACGCTGTCGGCCGGTAACCCCGACATGGCTGTCGCCGTGCGCTCCTCGGCCACCGCCGAAGACCTGCCGGACGCCTCCTTTGCCGGTCAGCAGGAAACCTTCCTGAACATCCGCGGCGTGGAAAACGTGATCCGCGCAGCCAAGGAAGTGTTTGCCTCCCTCTTTAACGACCGTGCTATTTCCTACCGCGTACACCAGGGTTTCGACCACAAGCTGGTGGCCCTGTCTGCCGGTGTGCAGCGCATGGTGCGTTCGGAAACCGGCACCGCCGGCGTGATGTTCACCCTGGACACCGAATCGGGCTTCCGCGACGTGGTGTTCATCACCGGCGCCTACGGCCTCGGCGAAACCGTCGTACAAGGCGCGGTGAACCCGGACGAATTCTACGTCCACAAACACACCCTTGAAGCCGGCCGCCCGGCCATCCTGCGCCGCAACCTGGGCAGCAAGGCGATCAAGATGATCTACGGCGACGAGGCCAAGGCCGGTCGCTCGGTGAAAACCGTTGATGTCGACAAGGCCGAACGCGCGCGTTTCTGCCTGACCGACGCCGAAGTCAGCGAACTGGCCAAACAAGCGATGATCATCGAGAAGCACTACAAGTGCCCGATGGACATCGAATGGGCCAAGGACGGCGACGACGGCAAGCTATACATCGTCCAGGCCCGCCCTGAGACCGTGAAGAGCCGCACCTCGGCCAACGTCATGGAACGCTACCTGTTGAAAGAAACCGGCACCGTGCTGGTGGAAGGCCGTGCCATCGGCCAGCGCATCGGCGCCGGCAAGGTGCGGATCATCAAGGACGTGTCCGAGATGGACAAGGTCCAGCCAGGCGACGTGCTGGTCTCCGACATGACCGACCCGGACTGGGAACCGGTGATGAAGCGCGCCAGCGCCATCGTCACCAACCGTGGCGGGCGTACCTGCCACGCGGCGATCATCGCCCGCGAGCTGGGGATTCCGGCAGTGGTCGGTTGCGGTAACGCCACCCAACTGTTGAAAGACGGCCAGGGCGTAACCGTGTCCTGCGCTGAAGGCGACACCGGCTTCATCTTCGAAGGTGAGCTGGGCTTCGATATCAAGCAAAACTCCATCGACGCCATGCCCGACCTGCCGTTCAAGATCATGATGAACGTCGGCAACCCGGACCGCGCCTTCGATTTCGCGCAATTGCCGAACGCCGGTGTGGGCCTGGCCCGCCTGGAGTTCATCATCAACCGCATGATCGGTGTGCACCCCAAGGCCCTGCTGAACTACGACGGCCTGCCGCCGGACATCAAGGAAAGCGTCGACAAGCGCATCGCCGGCTACAACGACCCGGTGGGCTTCTACGTCGAGAAGCTGGTGGAAGGCATCAGCACCCTGGCAGCGGCGTTCTACCCGAAAAAGGTCATCGTGCGCCTGTCGGACTTCAAGTCCAACGAGTACGCCAACCTGATCGGCGGCAAGCTTTACGAGCCGGAAGAAGAAAACCCGATGCTCGGCTTCCGTGGCGCCTCGCGCTACATCAGCGAAGCCTTCCGCGACTGCTTCGAGCTGGAATGCCGTGCCCTCAAGCGCGTGCGCAACGAGATGGGCCTGACCAACGTCGAAATCATGGTGCCGTTCGTGCGCACCCTGGGTGAAGCGAGCCAGGTGGTGGACCTGCTGGCTGAAAACGGCCTGTCCCGTGGCGAGAACGGCCTGCGCGTCATCATGATGTGCGAGCTGCCATCCAATGCCATCCTGGCTGAAGAATTCCTGGAGTTCTTCGACGGCTTCTCCATCGGTTCCAACGACCTGACCCAGCTGACCCTGGGCCTGGACCGCGACTCCGGGATCATCGCCCACCTGTTCGACGAGCGTAACCCTGCGGTCAAGAAGCTGCTGGCCAACGCCATCCAGGCGTGCAACAAGGCCGGCAAGTACATCGGGATCTGCGGCCAAGGCCCTTCCGATCACCCGGATCTGGCCAAGTGGCTGATGGAGCAGGGCATCGAAAGCGTCTCGCTGAACCCCGATTCCGTACTGGAAACTTGGTTCTTCCTGGCTGAAGGTCAAGCCCAGGCGTAATACGCAACACCCAAAAGTGCCGGTCAACCTTGCGGTTGGCCGGCATTTCTCATTCTGTACAGGGCGGAACTCCTTCCGGACGCCGCCCTTTTTTGTGCAAGAGCATTATGCAAAGCAGCAGCAACCTGTTTCCCGTCGCCTTGATCAGCGCTGAGCGTCGTGGCGACCTGAGTGAAGATGTGTATCGGCTGAAACCCGGCAACAGCCCTGACGGTACCGTCGAGCTGGCCGTGACCCGCCTGGGCCTGGCTGACGTCCCGGAAAACCGGGGCGTGCCGGTGGTTTTGTTGCATGGCAGTTTTTCCAACCGCCGCTTCTGGTACTCGCCCAAGGGGATCGGCCTGGGCGCCTACCTGGCGCGCGAAGGGTTTGACGTCTGGATCCTGGAAATGCGCGGTCACGGGCTGTCCCGGCGCAATCAGGACTACGCCAGGAATCGTGTCGCCGACTATGCTCGCTACGACTTGCCGGCCATTGCCGCCTTCGTGCGTGAGCAAAGCGGGCAGATTCCCCACTGGATCGGGCATTCCCTGGGTGGCACAACCCTGGCTGCGGCCCTGGGTGGGCAGCACCTTGGCGCGCCGGCAGTGGCCTCGGTGGCGCTGTTTGGCTGCCAGGTCAGTCGCACGCATTGGCCGTTGAAGTTGCCACCGGTGGAGTGGACCGGTCGCCTGCTCTTGAAACGTTTCGGCCAATTGTCCGGCGCTCGGTGGAAACGCGGCCCGGAGGACGAGCCGGCGGGTGTATTGATTGAAGCCATGCGCTGGAATGGGCTGTTCGGCCGCTTTGGCGAAGGTAAGCAGGATTGGTGGAAGGGCCTGGCCGAGGTTGACGTGCCGCTGTTGGCGGTGAGCGCCGCCGGCGATCACCAGGACCCGGACTGGGCCTGTCGCAAGCTCTTTGAGCAGGTCGGCTCCGAGCATCGCCAATACCTGTGCCTGGGGCGCCAGCAAGGGTTCAGCGGGGATTTCGGGCATGTCGAGATGCTCGTCAGCAAGGCCGCCCAGGCTGAAGTGTGGCCGCTGGTGAAGCGCTGGTTGAAAAATCCGCTTACACCTTTGCTGGGGGCGCAGGCGCAGGAACTGGCAGCGGTTTGAGCGCAAGGCTCTATCAGGGGCGTTTCGCTTGTTTGCCGTAGAGGCTAAGATATGACGCGTTGGGTGGTTCTGGTCATATTCAGTCGCGCAGTGGGTCTTGCGTTGCTATCCGATGGGCCCGACTATTCGGCCCGGATTAAAGAACCTTCACGGCAAAGCGTTTCCAAATGTAAGTAAACAGTGGGATGTTTGACACCTTCTTTCACCTACAGGAGTTTCTCGATGAACCATTACCTTACCCCCGACCTGTGTGACGCCTATCCGGAGCTGGTGCAGGTGGTTGAGCCGATGTTCAGCAATTTCGGCGGCCGGGACTCCTTTGGTGGCGAGATCGTGACCATCAAGTGCTTTGAAGACAATTCCCTGGTCAAGGAACAAGCCGAGCTCAATGGGGCCGGCAAGGTGCTGGTGGTCGATGGTGGGGGTTCCCTGCGCCGCGCGTTGCTGGGCGACATGATCGCCGAGAAAGCCGCGAAAAACGGCTGGGAAGGGCTGGTGATCTACGGCTGCATCCGCGATGTCGACGTAATCGCCCAGACCGACCTGGGCGTGCAGGCCCTGGCCAGCCACCCGATGAAGACTGACAAGCGCGGTATTGGCGATTTGAACGTGGCGGTGACATTCGCCGGCGTGACCTTCCGCCCGGGTGAGTACGTGTACGCCGACAATAACGGCGTGATCGTCTCCCCAAGCCCGCTGAAAATGCCTGAATAAACAGCAGTAGCCGACAGGGGTGAGGATGTTCGAGGAAGAAAACGCGCAGTGGGGGCTGGTGCATGCCCTGGTGCTGGACGGTAAAGGTGGTGCGCGTTCGATTGCCCGGACAGAGCTTGATGAGCTGCAACTGCAGCCTCAGGAAAGCCTGTGGCTGCATTGGGACCGTAGCCATCCCCAGACCCAGACCTGGTTGCGCAAATCCAGCGGCCTCAGCGAATTCGCCTGTGACCTGCTGCTGGAGGAGAACACTCGCCCACGCCTGTTGCCGCTGCCGGATGCCGAACTGCTGCTGTTTTTGCGCGGGGTCAACCTCAATCCCGGCGCCGAACCGGAAGACATGGTCTCGGTGCGGATCTTTGCCTCGGCAGCGCGGGTGATTTCCCTGCGTTTGCGCCCATTGCGCGCCACCGACGAGTTGCTGGTGCAACTGGCAGACGGCAAGGGGCCGAAGACTTCCTCGGAACTGGTCCTGTATATGGCGCAGTACCTGACCAACAAGGTTCAGGATCTGGTCAGCGACTTGTCCGAAATCGTCGATATCGAAGAAGAAAAACTGGATGCCGACGAACGGTATACTCCGGAGCACGGCAGCGTTTTGCAGATCCGTCGGCGCGCCGCCGGGCTTAAACGTTTCCTGTCGCCGCAGCGGGATATTTTCGCGCAGTTGACCCGGATCAAATTGCCCTGGTTCTGTGACGACGATGCTGACTACTGGAACGAATTGAACAACAGCCTGACCCGCTACCTGGAAGAGCTTGAGCTGGCCCGGGAGCGCGTGGGGCTTGTGCTGGAGACCGAAGACCGGCGTTTGAGCCTGCGCATGAACCGCACCATGTACCGCTTCGGGATCATCACCGGGATCTTCCTGCCGATGAGTTTCCTGACCGGTTTGCTGGGCATCAATGTAGGCGGAATTCCATTCTCTTCCAGCCCTTACGGGTTCCTGATTGCCTGCCTGATGATGGTCACGGTGGCGGTCGGGCAATGGTGGTTGTTTCGACGGTTACGTTGGGTTTGAGCTGAATGTGACCTGAACGTGGAAAGAGGTCATGTGACCCGAAGAATTTTACCCTCGTCTTTTAAATCACTTGCGAGAGGTTTTTTATGCACGATCCGTTCGAACAGTCTTTGCGTGACATGCTCAATGCCTCGCCGTCCAACCGGGACGACGATGCTTGCCTGGGTCGCGTCTTGAAAACCGCCAACCGCCAGGTCGGGGCGGGGGATCTGTTCGGTCTGCTTGGCCGCTGGTTGCCGGCGTTGATGATGGCCTTGAACAATGGTTCGGCCCATGTCTCACCGGTTTCCCGTCGTAAACCTCTTGCTCGCACTGCTGATAAGGCTGAATGAATATGGAACTCGATCTCTGGACCCAGAGTCTGGTAACTGCAATGACTGCGTTGTGGACCAAGGTGGCGAATTTCATTCCCAACCTGTTTGGTGCACTGGTGGTGGTACTGCTGGGTTTTGTCGTGGCCAAGCTGCTCGACACCCTGCTTTCCAAATTGCTGGCTAAGCTGGGTCTTGATCGATTGATGGGTGGCACCGGCCTGACCAAGATTTTGGGGCGTGCCGGGTTGCAAGTGCCGATCTCGACACTGATCGGCAAGATCGTTTATTGGTTTGTTTTGCTGATTTTTCTGGTTTCTGCGGCTGAATCCCTTGGACTTGAGCGAGTTTCAGCTACGCTCGACATGCTGGCGCTGTATTTGCCGAAAGTATTCGGTGGCGCGCTGGTGTTGCTGGTAGGGGTTTTGCTGGCGCAACTGGCCAATGGCCTGGTGCGTGGCGCGGCTGAAGGCGTGGGTCTGGATTACGCCAGCGGCCTGGGGCGAATTGCCCAGGGTCTGGTGATTATCATCAGTATTTCGGTCGCGATCAGCCAGCTGGAGGTCAAGACCGACCTGCTGAACCATGTGATTGTGATTGTTTTGATTACCGTTGGTCTGGCCGTTGCGCTGGCCATGGGACTGGGAAGCCGGGAAATTGCCGGGCAGATTCTTGCGGGAATCTATGTGCGTGAGCTATATCAGGTTGGGCAACAAGTGCGTGTGGGCGAGGTCGAAGGGCAGATCGAGGAGATCGGCACGGTCAAGACGACAGTGCTGACGGACGATGGCGAACTGGTGTCGCTTTCGAACCGGATCCTGCTGGAACAGCATGTGACTAGCCGCTAACCCGGCGAATCCTGCTAATGTACGCCGCCGCAAACCTGGGTATCCAGGCCATGGCGGACATTGACCTGACTGTCGGCACGACTTGTTTTGAATAAAGCCCAAACGCTGTCCACGCGCTATGACCCCCGTGAGCTCTCTGATGAGGAGTTGGTCGCGCGCTCGCACACGGAGCTGTTTCACGTAACACGCGCGTACGAAGAATTGATGCGCAGGTATCAACGCACTCTGTTCAACGTTTGTTCAAGGTATTTAGGGAACGATAGAGATGCGGATGATGTCTGTCAGGAAGTGATGCTCAAGGTGCTATACGGCCTGAAGAACTTCGAGGGAAAATCGAAGTTCAAGACATGGCTCTATAGCATCACGTACAACGAGTGCATCACGCAGTATCGGAAGGAACGGCGAAAGCGTCGCTTGATGGATGCTTTGAGTCTGGACCCCCTTGAGGAAGCGTCTGAGGAAAAGGCGCCTACCCCGGAAGAAAAGGGCGGACTCGATCGCTGGTTGGTGCATGTGAATCCGATTGACCGGGAAATTCTGGTGCTACGATTTGTCGCAGAGCTGGAGTTTCAGGAGATCGCTGACATCATGCATATGGGTTTGAGTGCTACAAAAATGCGTTACAAACGCGCTCTTGATAAATTACGTGAGAAATTTGCGGGCAGCACTGAAACTTAGTGCGTGGCAAATATCTCTTACGTGTAGGCAAGTTCTGTTAGACTTGTCGCCGAGTTGTCCCCCGGTATGTGGGACTGCTTTACAATCACCAGATGGGGATTTAACGGATGAAACTGAAAAACACCTTGGGCTTGGCCATTGGTACTCTTATTGCTGCCACTTCTGTCGGCGCTCTGGCACAAGGCCAAGGCGCAGTTGAAGGCCAGCTGTTTTACAAAAAGCAGTTCAACGATAGCGTCAAACATATCGAAGACGGCTTCAATCCTGGCGCCAGCATCGGTTACTTCCTGACCGACGACGTGTCGATCAACCTGAACTACGACACTACCAACCACACCCGTTCGAACGACGGTACTGGCAACCAGAAGATCAAAGGTGATACCGGCAGCGTTACTGCCCAGTACCACTTCGGTCAAGCTGGCGTCGACTCCCTGCGTCCATACGTAGAGGGCGGTTTCGGCCACCAGAGCCGTACCAACGTTGAAGCTGATGGTCACAAAGGTCGCGATCAATCGACCCTGGCTATCGCTGGCGCTGGTGTGAAGTACTACTTCACCGACAACCTGTTCGCACGTGCTGGTGTTGAAGCTGACTACGCTATCGACAACGGCAAGTGGGACTACTCCGCACTGGTTGGCCTGGGCGTAAACTTCGGCGGCAACGCTGGCAAAACTGCTCCAGCTCCTACCCCAGCACCAGCTCCAGAGCCAACCCCAGAGCCAGAAGCTCCGGTTGCTCAGGTTGTTCGTGTTGAGCTGGACGTGAAGTTCGACTTCGACAAGTCGGTTGTTAAGCCTAACAGCTACGGCGACGTGAAAAACCTCGCTGACTTCATGAAACAGTACCCACAAACCACCACCGTTGTTGAAGGTCACACTGACTCCGTCGGTCCTGACGCTTACAACCAGAAGCTGTCCCAGCGTCGTGCTGACGCTGTTAAGCAAGTCCTGGTCAAAGACGGTATCGCTCCTAACCGTGTAAGCTCGGTTGGTTATGGCAAATCCCGCCCAGTTGCTGACAACGCAACTGAAGCTGGCCGTGCTATCAACCGTCGCGTAGAAGCCTCGGTAGAAGCACAAGCAGCTCAGTAATTACTGAGTTGTAGAAAAAAGCCCGGCTTAGGCCGGGCTTTTTTTCGCCTGCAATTTGCCTCAGGCCGTGGCGCTGGCCAGGGCCGCAAGCGCCTGCGTCGCTTGCGCAACCCGGCCAATCACCAGGATAGCCGGGCTCTTGAGCGCGAATTCGTGCGCATCATCCTGCATCCGGGCGAGGCTGCTGCGGCATTCGCGCTGTTGTGGCAGTGAAGCGTTTTCAATCATCGCCACCGGCATGTCATCGCTCATGCCACCTTCCAGCAATTGCCGGCGGATTTCCCCCAGTTTCGCCACCCCCATATAGATCACCAGCGTCGTGCCGCCCTCGGCCAGGGCCCGCCAATTGAGGCTGCTGTCGTCCTGGGTATGGGCCGTGACCAACGTGACGCCACGGCTGACACCGCGCAACGTCAGCGAGATATCGCAGTTCGTTGCCCCGGCCAGCCCTGCCGTAATGCCGTTGACCAACTCCACTTCCACCCCTTGCTGCCTGAGCCACGCCGCCTCTTCGCCGCCGCGACCAAAAATGCACGGGTCGCCGCCCTTGAGCCGCACCACGCACTTACCCTGCCGGGCATAACGCAACATCAGGCGATGGATAAATGCCTGTGGGGTGGAACGGCAGCCACCGCGTTTGCCCACGGTGATCAGCCGTGCAGCGGGGCAATGCTCCAGCAGCGCCGGGTTGACCAGATCATCGATCAGCACCACATCGGCTTCCCGCAGGGCTCTCACCGCCTTGAGTGTCAGCAGTTCCGGATCGCCGGGGCCTGCGCCCACCAGCCAGACTTTTGCGCTCATATGCTTGCCTCACACTCTGATCGCGATTGGCTGCTTGCCACTCGCCAATAACCGTTTGATTTCCGGCACACAGGAGCCGCATTGCGTGCCGCAACCCAGTTCCTGCTTCAGCCCGTTCAGGTCCAGGCCCCGGGCAATGCCGGCGCAGACCGCGCTTTCGCTGACGTTCTTGCAGTTGCACAGCGTCTTGTTGCTGCTTGAGCCGCCCCCCGGTGGCGCACTCAATGGCGCCAACAACCAGCGGCGTAACTGCTCATCGGTGCGACCTTCCAGCCACAGGCTTTGCAGCCAGTGGCGAGCCAGGGTTTCGCCAGCCAGGCGGATCGCGGTGATACGGCCTTTTTCAATCTTTACCCGCTTGCCAATGGAGCGCCGCGGGTCGTCGTACGCCATCACGGGGCCGTCGTTGAGGCCCAGCAGTTGGTCGATCTGCTTGAGCAGTTCAAGGGCGGGCGCCTCGTGATGCGCCGCACGAATCAGCAGGGCAGGCCGCTCGCGTCCGGTCAGGCTCAGGCTGACGTAGGCAAAGCCGTCACACAGCGGTCGCAACGCTTCGAAGTGTTGCTGCACATCGCCTTCAATCAGCGCAAACAAGTGCCAGGGCAGTCGCACCTCCTCCAGGCGCACGCCGCTGTGCTTGAGTTCCGGCTGTTTGGACAGCGGGTCGAATGCCGGCTGGGTCAGCGCATTTACGCCGCCTTTAAGAAAACGGTCGCCCCAGTGCATCGGCAGGAAAGCCTGGCCGGGACGCACGCTGTCATCGCTGCCGACGGCCACAATCACGCTGCCGCGCCGGCTTTTCAGGCTGACCAGATCCCCTTCCTTCAAGCGATGGCGACGCAGTTCGTCCGGGTGCAGGCTGAGCACTGCTTCACTGACATGGCCGAACAGCTGCGCAGCGGTACCGGTGCGGCTCATGCCATGCCATTGGTCCCGCAGGCGGCCGGTGATCAGGGTGAGTGGGAAGCGCGCGTCACGCTGCTCCTTGGCGGCGCGATAAGGGTCGGCGACAAAGTGCGCGCGGCCAGTCTCCGTAGGGAAAAATCCGTCGGTGTACAGCCTTGGTGTTCCGCCCACCGCATCGGCCGGGAATGGCCATTGCTGCGGGCCTATCCGGTCCAGCAGCGCGTGGCTGATACCCGACAGGTCCAGGTCCCGCCCACGGGTCAGCAGCTTGTATTCATCAAAGATCTGCGCCGGTTGCTCAAAGGCAAAAAGCCCCGGTTTTCCGGGACAAAGACGCTGCTCCAGGCGTTGGGCGAAATCCACGGTGATTGCCCAGTCCGGCCGCGCTTCCCCAGGTGGGGCGATGGCTCGGCGAACGTGGGAAATGCGCCGCTCAGAGTTGGTCACTGTGCCTTCCTTCTCGCCCCAGCTCGCGGCTGGCAGCAACAGGTCGGCGTAACGCGCCGTCTCGGTTGTACGAAAGGCTTCCTGTAGCACCACGAACGGACACGCTTCCAGGGCCTGGCGCACGGTGTTCTGGTCGGGCAGGGATTGGGCGGGGTTGGTGCACGCGATCCACAAGGCCTTGATCTTGCCGGCCTGCATCTGTTCAAACAATTCGATGGCGGTCAGCCCGGTGATGGCCGGCAGTTGGTCGACCCCCCAATACGCGGCTACTTCTGCCCGATGTTCGGGGTTGGCAGCCTCACGATGGCCAGGCAGTAAATTCGACAAACTGCCGGTTTCCCGCCCACCCATGGCATTCGGCTGACCCGTCAGGGAGAAAGGTCCGCAGCCAGGGCGGCCGATGGTGCCGGTCGCCAAATGCAGGTTAATCAAGGCGCTGTTCTTCGCGCTGCCGGCGGTGGACTGATTGAGCCCCATGCACCACAACGACAGAAAACTCGCCGAGGTGCCGACCCATTCCGCACACAGACGCAGTTGCTCGACACTGATCCCGCACAACTGCGTGACCATTTGCGGTGTGTAGTCGTGAACCAGGCGTTTGAGTTCGACCAGGCCGTCGGTATGGGCCTGGATAAAGTCGCGGTCGATCCAGTCTTCCCACAACAGCAAGTGCAGGATCCCATGGAACAATGCGACATCCGTACCCGGCAGAATCGCCAGATGCAGGTCCGCCAAGTCGCAGGTGTCGGTGCGCCGGGGATCAATTACCAGCACTTTCATCTGTGGCCGGCGGGCCTTGGCTTCCTCCAGGCGTCGGAATAACACCGGATGCGCGTAGGCCATATTGCTGCCGACGATCATCACGCAGTCGCTCGACTCCAGGTCCTCGTAGCTGCACGGTGGCGCGTCGGCCCCCAGGCTGCGCTTGTAGCCGACCACCGCCGAAGACATGCACAGCCGCGAGTTGCTGTCGATATTGTTGGTGCCCACCAGCGCTCGCGCGAGTTTGTTGAAGCTGTAGTAATCCTCGGTCAGCAACTGCCCGGAAATATAGAACGCGACGCTGTCCGGCCCGTGTTCAGCGATGGTTTCGACAAACACGTTCGCCGCGTGCTCCAGGGCGGTATCCCAGTCGGTGCGGCTGCGGGCCAGGCCTTTGCCCAGCCGCAGTTCCGGGTATAACGCGCGGGCCGTGAGGTCTCCGGTGAGGTGCAGGCTGGAGCCCTTGCTGCACAATTTTCCGAAGTTGGCTGGATGACTCGGATCGCCACTGACGCCGAGGATCTGCGAGCCATCATGCTCGATCAGTACGCCGCAACCGACCCCGCAGTAGCAGCAGGTGGACGCGGTGGTCTGGCGGTTCATCAACCGGCGTCCCGCAGCGCCAACATCACCCGGCCGTTTTCCACACGGGCCGGGTGGTGATGGGCGCAGCCGACGTCCGGTGCCTGGGCCTCCCCGGACTCCAGGTCGATCTGCCAGTTGTGCAGCGGGCAGGCCACGCGCTTGCCGTAGATCAAGCCTTGGGACAGCGGGCCACCCTTGTGCGGGCAGCGGTCGTCGAGGGCGAAAACCTCGTCGTCACTGGTACGAAAAATCGCGATGTCGCCTTTTGGCCCGCTGATGATGCGCGAGCCCAGGGCGTTGATTTCTTCGAGGGCGCAGATATCCAGCCAGTTCATGCCGGTACCTCCAGCAGTTTGACGGGGAGGGTGTCGAATTCCTTTTTCAGCAGCGGCTGTTCCAGGCGTTCTTTCCACGGGTCCTGCTCGAACGACAGGGAGAATTGCAGGCGTTCATTCAGTGCCTGGCGCCGCGCCGGGTCTTCCAGTACAGCCTTCTTGATGTGCTCCATGCCGACCCGTTGCAGGTAGTGCACGGTGCGCTCCAGGTAGAAGGCTTCTTCCCGGTAGAGCTGTAGGAAAGCGCCGTTGTATTCGCGCACTTCTTCGGCGGTTTTCAGCTTGACGAAGAACTCGGCGACCTCGGTCTTGATCCCGCCGTTACCGCCGATGTACATCTCCCAGCCGGAATCGACGCCGATGATTCCCACGTCCTTGATCCCCGCTTCCGAGCAGTTGCGCGGGCAGCCGGACACTGCCAGCTTGACCTTGTGGGGCGACCACATATTGAACAGGTCATGTTCCAGCTCAATCCCCAGTTGCGTCGAGTTCTGCGTACCAAAGCGGCAGAACTCGCTGCCGACGCAGGTCTTCACGGTGCGGATGGATTTGCCGTAGGCATGGCCGGATGGCATATCGAGGTCTTTCCATACGCCGGGCAAGTCCTGCTTCTTGATGCCGAGCAAATCGATGCGCTGCCCGCCGGTAACCTTGACCATCGGCACGTTGTACTTGTCGGCCACATCGGCGATGCGCCGCAGTTCCGACGGATTGGTCACACCACCCCACATCCGCGGGACTACCGAATAGGTGCCGTCTTTCTGAATATTGGCGTGGGCGCGTTCGTTGATCAGGCGCGATTGCGGATCGTCTTTTGCCTCGCCGGGCCAAGTGGAAATCAGGTAGTAGTTGAGTGCCGGGCGGCAGGTGGCGCAGCCGTTCGGGGTGCGCCAGTTCAGGTAGCTCATGGTGCCGGCGATGGTCAGCAGGTGCTGGTCGCGGATGGCCTGGCGGATTTGCCCATGGTTGAGGTCGCTGCAGCCGCAGATGGCTTTTTCACTTTTGGGTTTGACGTCCGCCGCGCCGCCCACGGTGTTGATCAGGATCTGTTCCACCAGCCCGGCGCAGGAACCGCAGGAACTCGCAGCCTTGGTGTGCTTCTTCACGTCGTCGACGCTGAACAGCCCGTGTTCCTGAATCGCCTTGACGATGGTGCCCTTGCACACGCCGTTGCAGCCGCAGACTTCGGCGGTGTCGGCCATGCTCATGGCTTTGTCCTGGCCTTGGTGGCCTACATCGCCCAAAGCATTTTCACCGAACATCAGGTGATCGCGGATCTCGCCAATGGCATGGTTCTCACGGATCTGCCGGAAATACCAGCCGCCGTCAGCCGTATCGCCGTACAGGCAGGCGCCGACGAGGATGTCGTCCTTGATCACCAGCTTCTTGTACACACCGCCAATCGGGTCGGAAAGCGTGATGGTTTCCGTGCCTTCGCCGCCCATGAAGTCCCCGGCGGAGAACAGGTCGATGCCGGTGACTTTCAATTTGGTCGAAGTCACCGAGCCTTGATAGCGCGCGAAACCCAGCTGGGCGAGGTGGTTGGCGCAGACCTTGGCCTGCTCGAACAGCGGTGCCACCAGGCCGTAGGCAATCCCGCGATGGCTGGCGCATTCGCCGATGGCATAGATGCGAGGGTCGTAGGTTTGCAGGGTGTCGTTGACCAGAATCCCGCGGTTGCACGGGATGCCGGATTTTTCCGCGAGTTCGGTGTTGGGGCGGATGCCCGCAGCCATCACCACCAGGTCGGCGGGGATCACATCGCCATTCTTGAATTGCACCGAGCCGACGCGGCCGTTGCCGGCGTCATGCAGCGCCTCGGTCTGCTCCTTCAAGCGAAACACCAGGCCACGGCTTTCCAGTTCGGTTTGCAGCAACTGGCCGCTGGTCTTGTCCAGTTGCCGTTCCAGCAGCCACTCGCCGATATGCACCACGGTCACGTGCATGCCACGCAGCATCAGGCCGTTGGCGGCCTCCAGGCCCAGCAGGCCGCCGCCGATGACGACCGCGTGCTTGTGGGTCTTGGCGGTGTCGATCATGGCCTGGGTGTCGGCGATGTCGCGGTAGCCGATCACACCCTGCAACGTATTGCCCGGGATCGGCAGGATAAACGGCGTGGAGCCGGTGGCGATCAGCAGGCGATCGTACTCGGCCTCGCTGCCGTCTTCGGCGATGACTTTGCGTTTGACCCGGTCGATCTGCACCACTTTGCGGTTAAGCAACAGCTTGATGTTGTTATCGAGGTACCAGCTCAAGTCATTGAGCACGATCTCTTCGAAGGTCTGCTCACCGGCCAGCACCGGCGACAGCAAAATGCGGTTGTAATTGGTGTGGGGCTCGGCGCCGAAAACGGTGATGTCGTACAGGTCGCTGCTCAGCTTGAGCAATTCTTCAAGGGTGCGAACCCCGGCCATGCCGTTGCCGATCATCACCAGTTTGAGTTTCTTCATGTCGTTCTCCGCAGTGGCTCGACAAATCGTGCGCAACAAAAAAAGGCGTCCCCGCTACGTAAGTAGCGAGGACGCCTTTGTCCTGGTCCCGTTCTCTCGGGAAGCCCGACCTTCGACGTTGAAGGTGCGGCTATATGTGTGTTGATGGGAAAGCTAATGCAGCGGTTGTGCCAAGTAGGATTTTGGCCGGTTTTGCTAAGTGAGGCGGCGATGTATCGAGAAAATTCGCCTCTTAGTGGTGCAACAGCCAGTACAACAGCACCAGATTGATCAGCAACGACAGCACGGCCAACGTTTGCCAGACCTTCAGCGGTTCGCGCTCCAGCAGCGGTTTTGGTCGCGTGCTCAACTCGCGGCGATCCGCCTGCTCCAGTACCAGCAACCATTCCTCGGCAGTTTCATAACGCTGCTCGGGTTGCGCGGCGACTGCGCGCTCCAGGCTCTGTTGCAGCCAGTCGGGCAGGTCGGGGCGGTAGCGGCTGGCGCCGACAGGCGTAATGAACCTGGGACGCTGGAAAGCTTCGATTTCGCCGTAGGGGTAATGCCCGGTGAGCAGGTAATACAAGGTCACACCGACGCTATACAGGTCCTGTTGCGGGGTAGGGCGTTCGCCATTGAAGGCTTCCGGGGCGATAAAGCTTGGCGTGCCAGGCAACAGGTGCGCGCGATCCTCCGAGAGCCCGGGGCAGTAGGCCAGGCCGAAGTCCAGCACACGCAATTCGCCATCCTCGGCCAGCAGCAGGTTTTCCGGCTTGATGTCGCGGTGCAGGATCTGCCGGCGGTGCAGCAGCCCGACGGCACGCAACAGGCGCTCTGCCAGGGTTTGCCACTGCGCCAGGGGCAATGGGCCCTGGTGCTTGAACAGTTCGGCCAGGGTTTGGCCGGAGTATTCACGCATCACGTAGTACAAATGCTGACGGCCACTGGCTGGATGGACTTCAGGAAACGCGCGGCCGGCGACCCGGCGCAGGAACCATTCCTCTGACAGCAATGCCTGGGCGGCGAACACGTCATCGTCGTGGCTGAGCGGCAAGGTCTTCAGCAGCCACGCCTGTTGATGGGCATCGCGCACCCGATAGAGCAAGGATTGGCGGCTTTGCCCCAACAGCGACTCTACGTGCCAGCCTTCGAAGCGCTGGCCGGGTTTCAGGGGGGGCGGCAGGGGCCATTGCTGCAACTGCACCAGCGCATCGCCGAGGGTGGCGGCGCCAAGCTGGTCGACGCGGACCAGCAGGGCGCTGGCGTTGTCCTGGCTACCGGCCAGGTGCGCGGCGCTGACCAGGGTGTTTACCGCGAGGTCCAGGTCCGACTGTTCCCGCAGGATTGCGCTGATGTTGTTGTCATCCAGGGCCGCCCACACGCCGTCGCTGAGCAGCAGGAAACACTCGCCTGCCCGCAACTCGCCGTCGAGGAAATCCAGCACCAGATGCTGATCCAGGCCCATGGCGCGCTTGAGCACATGCTGCATGCCCGGTTGCTCCCACACATGCTCCTGGCTCAGGCGCTGCAACTGGCCATCGAGCCAGCGGTACACCCGGCAATCACCCACATGGGCCAGGGTGAAACGCTGGCCGCGAAACACCAGGGCGCTGAGGGTGGTCAGCAACGGCTGACCGCCGCCATTGGCTTGCAGCCAGCGATTCTGGGCCACCAGCAAGCGTTCCAGGGCCTGGGCCACGCCCCAGGTTTGCGGCGTGGCGTAATAGTCCAGGGCCAGCGCTTGCAAGGTCGAGCGTGCAGCCAGTCCGCCATCGGCGCATTGGCTGACGCCATCGGCGATGGCACACAAGTAGCCTTTGCTGGCGGCCAGCTCCGGGGCGGGAGTGACCAGGCGCAAGGCGTCCTGGTTTTCCTGCCGCGGGCCGGTGGCGCTGGCCTGGGCGAAGCTCAGTTGCAGGCTCATCAGACCCGTGCAGCCGTCACCGCAGCCGAGCCCCAAGTGGTTCTCCAGCGACGCTTGACGCCGTACAGGCCGAACCAGGCCAGCACGCCCAGGCTGGCGAACAGCCACAGCGCCAACTGATAGCTGCCGGTGCTTTGCTTGATCGCGCCCATGCCCGCCGCCAGGGCGAAACCGCCGATGCCGCCGGCCATGCCGATCAGGCCGGTCATCACACCAATCTCGCGGTGAAAGCGTTGGGGCACCAGTTGGAAGACTGCACCGTTACCCGCACCCAAACCGAGCATGGTGCACACAAAAAGCGCCAGTGCTGCGTAGGAGCTTGGCAGGTTGAACCCCACCGCCGCGATGCAGATCGCTGCCACGCCGTACATGCCGAGCAGGGTGCGAATCCCGCCGAAACGGTCGGCCAGGGCGCCGCCCAAAGGCCGCATCAGGCTGCCGCCGAATACGCAGGCGGCGGTGTAGTAGCCGGCGGTGACCGGGCTCAGGCCGTATTGGTCGTTGAAATAGCCGGGCAGGGCGCTGGCCAGGCCGATGAAACCACCGAAGGTCACACTGTAGAAGAACATGAACCACCAACTGTCGCGGTCGCCCAGGGCTTTGAAGTAGTCGGCCATGGACTTGGCCTTGGGTCGTTGCGGGGCGTTGCGGGCGAGCCAGGCGAAGACGATCAGCGTCAGGATCAGCGGGATCAGTGCGAAGCCGAACACATTGCTCCAGCCAAACGCGGCGGCGAGCACCGGTGCCAGCAGGGCCGCAAACACCGTCCCGGAGTTGCCGGCGCCGGCGATGCCCATGGCCTTGCCCTGGTGCTCGGCGGGGTACCACTGGGACGCCAGTGGCAACGCGACGGCGAACGAGGCTCCCGCCATGCCGAGGAACATGCCCAGCAGCAGGGCTTGCTCGTAGCTGTGGATTCCGAGTTTCCAGGCGACGAACAAGGCGCCGATGACAATCACCTGGCCGATCAGGCCGGCGGTCTTGGGGGAGAGTTTGTCGGCGAGCATGCCCATCAGGAACCGCAGCACTGCGCCGGCCAGGATGGGGGTGGCGACCACCAGGCCGCGTTGTTGGGTGGTGAGGTGCAGGTCGGCGGCGATTTGTACCGCCAATGGGCCCAACAGGTACCAGACCATGAAGCTCAGGTCGAAATACAGGAACGCGGCGAACAGGGTCGGGGTGTGACCGGATTTCCAGAAGCTTGATTTCATCACGCACCTCAGCGGTAAGGGGTCTTATGAGAAGGCCTGGTGATGGAACGGCTGTGGCCGCCCCATCGGCCCCGGGCTATGGGGCCAAAACGAAAAAACGCCGCCACCGGGTTCGCTGGGGCAAACCGGGTGTGCGACGTCTTTGTCGTGGAGGGGGCAACCGCCGTTGGCTACCTGTGGGGATTCTTTAGCAAGAGGTGGGCCAACAGGGGGTGGGGGGGGTGTGGTGTGGTGTGGTGTGGTGTGGTGTGGTGTGGTGTACATATCCGTTGCTGCGGTAACGGCGGC
>NZ_JACARZ010000053.1:0-46944 GCF_013386315.1 Pseudomonas sp. P7779
AGACCTTTTGGTTACTTTTGGCTGGGCCGGCATTCCGGGCGTTTGCCAAAAGTGAGCCGCTGTCAGAGCGGAACCATAAGTCGCCGTTACCTAAATAACGGATATGCCCCCAAGCAACCGCTCAGCGCCCCCTAGCGAACAATCTTGTCCACCTGAATCCCCAGCTTCTTCAACCGATACCAAAAACTGCGCTCGGAAATCCCGATCTTCTGCGCCGCCGCAGCCTGCACCCCGTTGCTCTCCTGCAACGCAGCCATGATGTAAGCCTTCTCCACCTCAGCCAGCGCCGCATCCAGATCCTGCGGCACACCCGGCCCGTTGCTGAGTATCGCGCCCACCCCATCCTCAGCAGGCGTCGAAGCAAACAGATACGCCGGCAAATCAATATCCTCGATCACCGGCGTCGCCGCGACAATGGTCGCCCGCTCCACACAGTTCTGCAGCTCACGAATATTGCCCGGCCAGGAATACGCCGCCATGGCCTGCAACGCCTCGGGGCTGAAACCGGTGATGCGTTTGCCCGCCGTGGCACTCAAGGTCTGGGCAAAGTGCCGGGCCAGCGGCGCGATATCCTCCACCCGCTCACGCAAGGCCGGCAGCGGAATCGGAAATACGTTCAAGCGGTAGTAAAGGTCTTCACGAAACTCTTTGTTCGCCACCGCATCCAGCAAATTCTTGTTGGTGGCAGCGATCACTCGCACATCCACCTTGCGCTCGCGCGGGTCACCCACCGGCTCGATCACCCGCTCCTGCAAGGCCCGCAGGATTTTCGCCTGCAACGCCAACGGCATGTCACCCACTTCATCGAGAAACAACGTGCCCTTGTCGGCCTGCATGAAGCGCCCGACCCGATCCGCCACGGCGCCAGTGAAGGCGCCCTTGCGGTGGCCGAACATCTCGCTTTCCAGCAAACCTTCGGGGATTGCCGCGCAGTTGACCGCCACAAACGGCTTATCGGCGCGGTTGCCGTGCTTGTGAATGGCGCGGGCGACCATCTCCTTGCCGGTGCCGCTTTCGCCCGTCAGCAGCACCGTAGCGTTGCTGTCGCGCACCGAGTCCACGGCGTGCAGCACGCGGCGAAACGCCGGGCTGTCGCCCACCAGGCTGTCGAACTGCGCATGTTCATCCAACTCGGCACGCATGCGCGCGTTGTCGCGCATGATGTCGCGAAACTGCAGGGCCTTCGCCACCGTGATGTCCAGCTCGTCGATATCGAAGGGCTTGGCGATATAGTCGTAGGCGCCGTTGCGCATCGACTGCACCGCGTTTTTCACGGTGCTGTAGGCGGTCATCACGATCACCGGCAACTGCGGGTAGCGCACCTTGATTTCCGCCAGCAGCGCCGGCCCGTCCATGCCGGGCATGCGCCAGTCGCTGATCACCAGGTCGATGTCTTCCTGCTCCAGCACCTTGAGCGCGTGCAGGCCGTTGCCGGCGGTAAACACCTGGATCCCGCTCTGGCTCAAGGCCGACGAAAGCAAGTCACAGAGCTTGGGTTCGTCGTCAACTACCAATACGTTATGCGTCATCACCATCCTCATCATCGCCGTCGTCTGCACCCTGGGCCGGAATGTACAGGCTGAAGGTGGCGCCGGCATCTGTCTCGCTGACACATTCGATGCTGCCGTCATGACTTTCCATGATCGAGAACACTTTGGCCAGACCCAAGCCCGTGCCCGAGGCCTTGGTGGTGACGAATGGTGTGAAGATCCGCTCGATCATGTCCGGCGCAATGCCCTCGCCGGTATCGCCGATGCTGATCACCGTGTTGCCGCCCACGCTGTGGATGCCCAGGGTCAGGCGCCCGCCTCCGGGCATGGCGTCGATGGCGTTGAGAATCAGGTTCAGGCACGCCTGCTTGAGCTGCTTGGCATCGGCATAAATCGTCGCGCCGGGAGCCGCATCATCAATTTGCGCGTCGATGTTATGGGTCGCAAGCTCAGGCCCGCAGAAGCCGAGGATCTCCTCCACCACCGGGCGTGCCGCCTGCACGGTGCGCAGCGGTGCACTGGGTTTGGCGAAGTCGAGGAATTCGGTGATCAGGTCGTTGATCCGGCTGACTTCGCTGATCACGTATTCGAGGTGACGCTTGTCGGTTTCCGGCAAATCGGCGCGGCGATGCAGCAACTGGGTGGCCGTCTTGATAATGCCCAGCGGGTTGCGAATTTCGTGGGCCAGGCCCATGGCCACTTCGCCCAGTGCATGCAGGCGGTCGCGGCGGCGCAGTTGCGCTTCCAGGTGATGCAACTCACCGAGGCGCTCGGTCATGTGGTTGAAGGTGCTGCTCAGTTGCGCCAACTCGTCGCCGCCGCTGACCGCCACACGGTGCTGATAGTTACCCGAGATCACCGCGCTGACGCCTTCGGACAGATCCCGCAATGGCCGGGTCAGGCGCTGGGACACCAGCATGCCCGCACCAAGGGACAACGCCGAGCTGAGCAGGAAGATCAACACGAACAGATTGCTCTGGTTCACCAGGCCCACCAGGCTGGTATGGCGCAGCAAGCCACTGAAGATCACCCCTTGCAGCTCGCCGGCATCGTTGAAGATCGGCCAGTACAAACCGCTGTAGTTATTGGTGAACTGTTCGCTGGGCTGCTTGGTGCTGCGCAGCGCAGATTCGATACTCGAAGGAATCCGCGTGGGGTGATCGACGAAGCGCTGGGTGGAGAAAATCTCCGAAAACCCGGTGGCGTTGGCCAGGTACAAGCGCAGGTCGAGGGAATGCACATCGGCCACGCTGGTCAGGAAACTGCTGTCCAGATAAGTGGCCACCAGCAGTTGATAATCGACGCCGTCCTCGCTGGTCTCGAAGGTGGACACCACAACCCCGGTGGTCACGCCACCCACCTGGACCGTCTGCAACACCGCATTACTGGCCAGGTTGATTTGCTTGACGATGTCATCGGCGGCGGTGGTAAACACGATTTTGTGGTCACTGCTGCGGATCAGCGCCACCACGTCGATGTCGGTGGCGGCGGCAATATCGGCGGTCAGCTTGTCGTGTTTCTCGGCCTGGCGCGACGACGGCGGTTTGGTATAGCGCAGGAACAGTTGGGCAACCCGGGCGTTGTCGTGGAGGATGTCGCCGATCTCGTCCTTGACGATCTTGGTCGACTCCTGCAGCCAGATGCGCACGTTGCTGTCGAAGATCTGCGACAACGTCGTGGCGGCCAGCTCCGCCGCGATCATCGTCGGAATTACCGTCACCAGCCAGAACGCCAACACCAGCTTGCGCTGGACGCTCCAACGCGAAATGGCAAAGGGGCGGGCTTTTTGGCGGGTCTTGTTGATCATCAGGTTTCGCTTATCGCAGCAGCCATGGCAGGGTCGGATCGATCCGGTCGGAGAAACACTTTTGCAACGAACAGCGCACGGTTGACCAGCCAGTTACGGTGGCGGAAAAACATGCTGTTGCCCTGGAACTCGCAGCCCAGCAGCAACTTGCTGGCATAGCCGGCCTGACCACATTCATATAACGCAATATCGTTGCGAATACAGTAGTCGATGTTGGTTAACCAACTGCGCACCGCCAGGCTGTATTCGCGACTGTAGTCACTGTCTTCGCCGAAAAACTTGTCAATCAGGCGATCCCGGTTAAGCAGGATCAGGTTGAACGCCACCAGTTGCTCGTCCACCCAATAAAGCACACAGACCGCACGTTCCTGCAGCTGTTCAAGGATACCGGTGAAATAGCCTGCCGGCAGTCGCTCGAACTGCAGGTCGGAGCGTTCCAGGGTGGCCTCGTACAGCGCCATGATGCGCGGCAGTACGTCGTCGATGTTGCGTCGCCACTCGACACGCGGGCCCGGCGCACGCAGTTTACGGCGCAGGTCCTTGCGGGTGGCTTTGTCCAGGGAACCGAGGTAGGCGTCCACTGAACCAAAAGGGATCGGCAACAAGGCCGTTGGCAGGCTGGGCATGCTCTGGAAACCCGCGCCAAGGCAGCTGTTTGACCAGCCTTCGTCCCTGGTCGGTGCATCCTTGACCGCCACCAGCCCGACGCCGAACGTATCGGCATCCTGGCGCGCGGCAGCGAGCAATTGCGCAAGCAGAGCCTCGCGCCCTGATTCGGCAACGTGGCTGGCGATGCCCGCATTGCACTGCTCCGCCACCGGCGAGCCGATGGCATACAGGCCCAACTTCAAAACACCCGGCCACAGTCGCTCCAGGCGCTCGGTAAAGCGCTTGCCTACGCCTGACACGGTGGTGTCCAGGCGATACCGCGTAATGAACGCCGGTGCGACCGCCACCAGCCTTGCATCGTCAAACACCGCGAGGTAGCGCCACTGAAAGTCATCAATAGCGGCGTTTTCCACGGCCACGTAATAGTCCCAATCCTCCAGGGCATCGGGAAAACAGTCGTTCCAGGCACTGCGTTCGATGGCCCGAATGGTCGAAAAGGCTTGGGCGGTGATCACGTCAAATCCTTAGGGTTCAAGCCAGCTGTCGATAATCTTCAGGTGCCTCTGTGGCGTGTGCGTGCTGCCCGACAAACTCGGCACTCAACTCGATCACCCGACGGTATTGCAGGTCGACGGTGATCATGTGGTAGCAGTTGTCCAGCAGGATCTTGGTCACGGGGCCGCCGAGATGGCGTTCCACGTAATCGGCGTTCCAACGGCTGGTGATGTCATCCTCGATGGAATGCAGCACCAGGGCCGGGGTCTTGATCGATGGCATGAGCTTCTTCACCACGGCATTCATCCAGTGCAACTCGCGCACCGTGACGCCCTCCATGGTCAAGAGACCCGCCTCGCTGCTCTCCCCTTCCTTCATCTGCCGCTCGACAATCGCCCGCAGGCGCTCGTTCTTGATGCCGTAGGGCGGCTTTTCAGTAAAGCGGAACAGGCGCACACCGAAGGGAATACGGATCAGCAAGGGCGTGATGAACGCCATCTTGTTGATGCTCCAGCCGTCGTACTTCAACGTCGTGGAGTACATCAGCAAGCCGGCAACCTGGCCGGGGAACTGCGACGCCACGTACATCGACATCACCGCGCCCATCGACAAGCCGCCGACGAATACCTGCTCGTGACGCTGTTTCACCGCGACGAAGGTCTTGCGCACGCCTTCGTACCAGTCCTGCCAGCCGGTGGCTTGCAGGTCGCTGTTGTCCCCGCAGTGGCCGGCCAGGGTCGGCACGTACACCGTGCAGTTACCGACCTTGGCCAACCCCTGGGCCACCCGACGGAGTTCCGTCGGGGTGCCCGTCAGGCCGTGGATCAACAAGATCCCAATCGGACCGCTACCGAGAACGAAGCCGGCATCACCTTCACCGAGGTCGATCTCGTGGCTGCTCACCGTTTGGTCGCTCGCACAAGCAGTTGCTCGAGCAGCTTCAGGCCCAGGTCGATTTCCGGGTAGCTGATTTCCAGCGACGGTGCCAGGGTGATCACGTTCTTGTAGTAGCCGCCCACGTCGAGGATCAGGCCGAGTTTCTGACCGTCAACCACCATGTCGCCCTTCATGCCTTCCTCGACCATGTAGTCCAGGGTCGCCTTGTCCGGAGTGAAGCCGTCCGGGCCGCAGATTTCGCAGCGCAGGGCCAGGCCCAGGCCATCGACGTCGCCGATGATCGGGAAGCGCTTTTGCAGCTCTTGCAGGCCGGCCAGGAAGTATTTGCCCTTGGCCATGACCATTGCGCCGTAATCGACTTCGCTGGTCATCTTGAACATTTCCAGGCCTACCGCGGTGCCCAACGGGTTGGACGCGAAGGTGGAGTGAGTGGAGCCTGGCGGGAAGATCTTAGGGTTGATCAACTCTTCCTTGGCCCAGATGCCGCCCAGGGGGTTCAGGCCGTTGGTCAGCGCCTTGCCGAAGACGATCACGTCCGGCTTGACGTCGAAGTGTTCGATCGACCACAGCTTGCCGGTACGCCAGAAGCCCATCTGGATTTCGTCGACGACCATCAGGATGCCGTGCTGGTCGAGGACCTGCTTGAGCTCGCTGTAGAAGTTCATCGGCGGGATCACGTAGCCGCCGGTGCCCTGGATCGGCTCGACGTAGAAGGCGGCGTATTCGCTCTGGCCGACTTTCGGGTCCCACACACCGTTGTATTCGGTTTCGAACAGACGGGCGAACTGCTGCACGCAGTGGCTGCCGTATTCTTCCTTGGTCATGCCTTTAGGGCCGCGGAAGTGGTACGGGAACGGGATGAAGTTGGCGCGCTCGCCGAAGTGGCCATAGCGACGACGGTAGCGGTAGCTCGAAGTGATCGACGAAGCGCCAAGGGTACGGCCGTGGTAGCCGCCTTCGAAGGCGAACATCAGGCTCTTGCCGTTAGTGGCGTTACGCACCACCTTCAGGGAGTCTTCGATGGACTGCGAACCGCCCACGTTGAAGTGCACACGACCGTCGAGGCCGAATTTTTTCTTGGCGTCGACTGCGATCATTTCCGACAGCTCGATCTTGCCTTTGTGCAGGTACTGGCTGGCGATTTGCGGGAGGGTGTCGATCTGCTGTTTCAGCGCGTTGTTCAGGCGCGGGTTGGCGTAACCGAAGTTAACGGCCGAGTACCACATTTGCAGGTCGAGGTAAGCCTGGTCTTCGGTGTCCCACACGTAGGAGCCTTCGCAGCGGCTGAAAATGCGCGGCGGGTCGATGTAGTGAACGGTGTCGCCGTAGGAGCAGTACTTGGCTTCTTTATCCAGAAGAACCTGGTCTTCTGCGGTAGCGATGCGGATATCAGACATGGTGGAAGAGTTCCTGATTGTCGGAAGAGGTGCTGAAGGAGGTGGCGTTGGCGGCGATGCCCTGAGGCAGCTTGGCCAGCAATGCCGGCAGTTCGGCGAAGGTGTCGAACCGCGCGTAAGGGATGTTGTTGGCTTCGCAGTAGTCGGCCAGGCTGGCCTTGGCGAAGACGAAGTCGGCGGTGGAGGCCACGCACATGTCGGACTTGCCGTCGCCGATCACCAGCACGCGCTTGTTGCGCGGCGTGGACTTGCACTTGCAGTTGCCGGAGGCGGCACGGCAGGCGTCGCTGGCATACGGGAAGTCGATGCGCCAGCTGTTCTGGTCGACCTGGCGCAGGCGGTTGGCGAGGATCGGCAGCAAGGTCACGTAGTTGCGCGACAGAATCCGCGCGATGCCTTGTTCGATGCCATCGCTGACCACTTCAATGGAAGCGCCCAGGCCCATGACGTGGTCGACGAAGTCCGGGAAGTCCGGATCGATCTCGACGCTGTCGAAATACGCCAGCAACTCGGCCGGGGTCGCCTTGATCAGCGCCAGTTGACGGCTCAGGCATTCGCGCGAACCGATGTGCCCATCCAGCCATTCCTGCTCGATGGTTTCCCACTCGGGGCCGGCGAAGCGTTGGAGGACGTTGTCGATGACGTCGGTAGGAGTGATAGTCCCGTCGAAGTCACACACGATATGCCAGTGGATCATCTGCATTTACCTATGAAGTAGGAACGCGCTGTTGCGCTTGCAGGGGATAGAGCATGGAGTGTGCCAAGTGCCACCAACCCCTGTTTTCAAAGGGTTTGGCGGGTATCGGCGTGTGGTTGTGTCGGAACTTGCTACAATTTTTGTAGCTTGCTACAACCTAGATGAGTGCTTGCCTAAGGCAGGGCGTTTGCGCGTTCATGCGCGCATGTTCACAAAAGGAAATGGCTCCATGTTCAGGGTTACTTTTGCTGTATTCACCGGTTTGCTGGGGCTGTGGGGCGTTTGCGGCGCTGCGCTGGCGGACGGAATTACCGGTGAAGCCGGCGCAGGCGTCAGCTATCAGCCCCACGATCCCACGGGCAGCCGCTACGAAACGCGGCCGATCCCTTATTTCGATCTGGATTGGGGGAGTGTCAGCCTGGGTACCGACGATGGGCTGACCTGGAGTGCCCTGAATACCCATGGCTTTACTGCCGGGCCTTACATCAACTACTTGCCGGGGCGGACGGCCAATGGGTCGCTGCGGGGCTTGCGTGATGTTTCGGATATAGCCGAGATCGGCGGTTTCATCCAATACGCTCCGGCTGATTTCTGGCGGGTGTATGCACAGGTGGGTCAGGCCGTGGGCGGGGCGCGTGATCAAAGCGGCGTGGTGGGCAAGCTCGGCGGCGAGTTGGGTTATCCGTTGGGGAGCGGCATTATCGGCAGCACCGGCTTGATGGCGCACTTTGCCGATGCCCGCCAGGCGCAGACGTTTTTCGGGGTGGATGCCAATGAGGCTGCGGCCTCCGGGTTTCGGCCGTATAACGCCAGTGCCGGGTTTCAGAACCTGACGTTGACGCAGAGTTTTGAGTTTCCTTTGGATGCGAAGTGGTCGCTGTTGACCAGTGCCAGTTGGATACACCTGGTGGGGTCAGCGGCCAATAGCAGCATCGTCAAGGAGACCGGGGATGTGAATCAGGGGCAGGTGCAGACTGCCATCAGCTATAAGTTTGATTGAAGCAACAGCAAAATCAAAGGCGGGCACGCTCCAAATGTGGGAGCGGGCTTGCTCGCGAAGGTCGTTAACGATGACTCGGGCATCCTGATTCAACGCGGCGCCCTCTGGTTCTTCGCGAGCAAGCCCGCTCCCACATAAAGCGGCTCTGCTTTTGCTTCTAACACTCAGGTCGGCTGCTTTTGATTTTTATCTGACAGCCCCATTCAGCCCTTGGCCTCACTGATAATCTGCCGAATCGCCCCGACAAACGCCTCAGCCGGCTGCCCACCACTCACCGCGTACTGATCGTTGAACACGATGGTAGGCACAGAAGTCACCCCGCGAGACACCCACAAC
Source organism: Pseudomonas sp. P7779 (assembly GCF_013386315.1). NCBI lineage: Bacteria > Pseudomonadati > Pseudomonadota > Gammaproteobacteria > Pseudomonadales > Pseudomonadaceae > Pseudomonas > Pseudomonas sp. P7779. Next base: position 8,729 of record NZ_JACARZ010000053.1, read on the forward strand.
TGCTCCTGCTCCCGCACCTCGGCGGCATATTCGTCCGAAGCCAGAATTTCCTCTGCCCGCACACGGTCCAGCCCAACACCCTCGGCAATCCCCGCCAACGTCCCGTGATCAGACGGATCCTGCTGGTCAGTGAAATACGCCTTGAACAATGCTTCCTTGAGGTTGTACTGCAACCCCTCAAGCCCCGCCCAATGCAACAGGCGATGCGCATCAAACGTGTTGTAGATACGACTCTGCCCGTCAGTACGAAACGCAAACCCCAACTCCGCACCCATATCACGAATCCGCGCCCGGTTAGCTTGGGACTGCTCAGCCGTGGAACCGTACTTTTCAGTGATGTGCTCGGTAATGTTCTGCCCTTCGGCAGCCATGTTGGGGTTCAGCTCAAACGGCTGGAAATGAATCTCGGCCTGCACCTCCGGACCCAGTTGGTCCAGGGCCTCGGTCAAGCCACGCAGGCCAATGATGCACCAGGGACACGACACGTCGCTGACGAAATCGATTTTCAGGGGAGTACTCATGACTAGGCAACCTCGCTGGCATTAAACGCCGGAAAGGTCCCACGATACACCCCGTCAAGCCCTTACAAAACCTTCGCAGGCACCACCGGGTCGATCTGCGCCCAATGCGCCGCATCCTGCCGATGCGCTTGCAAGTAGGGCAAGACCGCCGCCAGCAACGGCGCCTTGAACGCCTCCTGGAAACGATGGGCCAGCCCCGGAATCAGCCGCAGCTGGCTGCCCTGGATATGCGCCGCCAGGTGCACCCCATGCATCACCGGCAACAACGGATCGGCCGTGCCATGCACCACCAGCGTCGGCACCCGCAGTTGATTGAGCAACGGCACCCGGCTCGGTTCGGCAAGGATCGCCATGATCTGGCGCTTCACACCGTCAGGGTTGAACGCCCGGTCGTACGACTGCGCCGCCTGCTGCAACAGCACCTTGCGATCATCCTTCACATAAGGACTGCCCAGCGCCGCCAGCAGGTCGGCCTGTTGTTCCAGGGCCACTTCACGATTGGGCGCGCTGCGGCGCGACAACAGCTGCACCAGCGCCGCACTCGGTGCCGGCAGGCCTTCGGCGCCGGAGCTGGTCATGATCAGCGTCAGGCTTTCCACCCGTTGCGGCGCCATGGCCGCCAGGTGCTGGGCGATCATGCCGCCCATGCTCGCGCCCAGCACGTGGAACTGCTGAATGTGCAAGCCGTCCATCAAGCCCAGTGCGTCATTCGCCATGTCGGTCAGGGTGTAGGGCGCCGCCACCGGCAGACCGAGCTTGTAGCGCAGCACTTCAAAGGTCAGGTTGGCGCTGGCCGGTGCCTGGCGCCAGGTGGACAGCCCGACATCACGGTTGTCATAACGAATCACCCGAAAGCCCTGCTCACACAGGGCCACCACCACTTCGTCCGGCCAGTGGATCAACTGCCCGCCCAGGCCCATCACCAGCAGCAAGGCCGGGTCGGAGGCACGACCAATGCTCTGGTAGGCCAGGCTCACCTGTTCCAGATCAACCCGTTCAGTCGGGACATTCACATCACATCGAGAAGCCGCAAAGGACGGCAGGCCGAATAACAGAGCGGCCATGAAAAACAACACGCGCATGAAAAACACCGAAACGCAGAACCCCAGTAGAGCGCGAGTCTGATGAACTTTGTACAAGCGCGCTGCCACAGTTCAGTGACAGTTTGATGAAGGGCGCCCAACGGTCATCCGCGTATCTATCTATCACCTCACGCCCTGGCCCCGCCTCTTTAATGGTGCATTCACCGGCAAGCCCGGTCTCACCAGAGCATGAACACACCATCATGAGTGACCTCACCCTACTTCCCCCGTCTGCCACCCTGAGCGACTTCGCCTCACCGTCGCTTCCAGGCCAGGCCCGCCTCCAGGACCAAAGCCTGTCCCTGCAAGCCTCAGCGCGCTGGCGCGAAAGCCAACAGGAGCTGCATCAACTGATTGCCCAGGCACCCGGCGTACGTGACTCCATCGAACAACTGCTCACAGAGCATTGGCAACTGGGCGCCGCACCGGTCGGCCTGGGATTTCTCAAGACCGAAGATCACGACGAGCACTTCGTCAGCCTGGTGGATGCCTGGGGATTTATCTGCCAGTTTCCAGACATCTCCCCCACCCTGGATGCCCGCAGCACCGTGGTCGGCCTGGCGTCCCACCGCCTGTCAGCCCTCACGCCCGTGCAATTGCTCAAGCGGCTCCAGGCACTGGGCCTGGGGAAACTGCTCAGCGCCCGCTGGGAAAACTATTGGAGTACCCGGGCGCCGGGTACGCCGTTGTCCCGTCGCGAGCGGGCGGCACAACTGTACTGCCAGCATTTCGAGGCCTGCGGGCAATCGGCCTATGCCCAGGGAAGGCTGGGTGCCCAACAACTGATCTCGTTGCAGACAGTGCTCAACCCGGTCACCACCCCCAATGGCGTACGCCCCGTCGAGACCTGCCAGCTGGCGTTGCTGCTGCCCGACCAGAGCAAGGTCAAATTGGCTGGCGCCTGGGTCATCTCCGTGGGCCAGGAGCCGCTGTTGACACAAACCCTGTACCTGCCCTGCCGGCAACCCGGCATGATGGTCTTCAGCCAACGCCGCGACATGGAGCAGTGGCTGGTCGCAGCGCATCAGCAACTGATCCCGCCGGACGTCGCGGCTGACGCTGTCACCGTCGAATACAGCTCGCGCACCGAACCCCTGGAGCACGGCATTCTGGACCTGCTGTCGCACCTGCACGCGGCTCAGCTGGAAAGCCTGCGCAACCGTCATCGCAATGGCAGTGACCTGGCCCGTTACGCCAGCCATGCCCTGGATGATGCCGACCGCCTGGACAGCCAGCGCCGGGAAATCCCGATGCTTATCGCACCGCATCAACCGGCAGATACGCCCGGCCCGGACGCTGACGACCTGCCTCCTGCCCTGCCCTTCGGCCACCTCAGCGCCGACATTGCCCTGGGCCAACGCTGGGCCGCGATCAGGCTGCAACGCAGCGCACTGGAGCGCTTCCTGGGCGATGGCCCTGAGCAAACCGCCCGACTGGCGCAGTTGAAGGGTTTGATGCAGGCGCTGAAAGACGCAGAGCAGGCCGGCAATGATGCCGCCAGCGGCCTGCTGGCAAAAAAAGCCGCCTTCGATCAACTTGAGCTGCGGCAAAAACCCAATCCGGACTATGACGCGCTCTACCAGGCGCGGCTCGCCGCCCTGCGCGCCGAGGGTGCCATCCAGCATGCGCTCCAGCAGATCAGCGATGAAGAACACGGCCTGCTCCTGGCCGTCACGGAACACCCCGCGGCCCCGGAACGCCGCCCGGCTGTCGCGGTGACCCGCCTGATCCTCTCCAGCCGTGACCCAAGGGAAGGTTCCGAGGAGCTGACAGGCCTGTTGCTCATCACCCAGACCAGCGCGCTGACCTCTTCGGCGCCCCACAGCCTGTTGCTGTACTGGCCCGGCAATGCAGGCGGCCTGCAGCGTTTCGAATCCCGCCAAGCCCTGGAACACTCGCTGTTCAAGCTGTCGAGCGAAGCGCAGGACGTCACCCTGCAATTGTCGCTGCTCACCGGCGACCCGATTGAATACTCGTTGCAACAGCAGCTGTACGCCAGCGAACAACAGGCGTATGCGCTGATCTCCCTCTTCCCGGTGCCTCCGTTCGGCCAGGAGCGAACCGAAGGCCTGGACAAACTCAAAGAGCAAACCCTGTTTACCCTGCAAACCCCGGTGTGCCCGGCGCGGGAACTGGCGTATGGACAACTGCTCGAGCAACAACGCAGCAGCACCCTGGCCGGGGCACTGCCTGGGGAGTTGAGCCAGTTGCCGGCAGATGAACGCCTGGCACTCAAGCACCTGATTCAAGCGCAGATCAGCGCCCTGCATCGCTCGCAGCAATTGCTCGAACGCGAGCTGGAACCCTTCGACGACTTCGGCCAGCGCCGCCTGGACCAACGCCTGCGCGAAGACTTCCAGCTTGAACACACCTGGTCGGTGCAACTGGACCTGCCCGATACGGTCAGCCAGGAGCGCGAATACCTGTCCGAATACGCGGGCCCGGGTACACCGTTCAAGTATGTGACGGTGCCCAGTGCCCGCCGCAGCACCCTGTCATTGTTGCAACTGGCCCAGCAAAACATCGACCCGACGCTGGCCCAGCGCCTGACCTACATGAAGCTCGATGTCTCCGGCCCCAATGCCCCTGAAACCACCCGGCTGACCACCGGCCTGTCCCTGGAATACCTGAAGACCCTGGTCAAGGAGCTGGACCTCGCCGGGGCCTACGAAAGCTTGATCACCCGCACCTTCCTCGGTGATCCCGCGGCGGCGCCTTTCACCACGCAGCACCGTCGCGAATGCCTGACCGAGCCCCTGCGCCTGATGCTCATGCTGCAAGGCAAACGCGCGCGGGCCCTGGGGCGAGTCGACGACAACGATCTGCGGCTGCTGAGCATAGCCATCGACGCCGACAACGCGGATGCCTGGCAGGTGGAAGACAAGAAAATCGTGCTGCTGCCGGCCACCCTGAGTGCGGGCGGTGAAGATACCGACTTCGGTCCGACCACCCTGTCAGGGGTCACCTTCATCCAGGAACAAATCTCCGGCACAACCCTGCTGTACCTGCCAAACAGCCCGGACAACCAGGACCTGCGGCGCTACCCGAGCCTGGAACTGGCCCGCAAGGCGCTCTACGACCTCAGCCTGGTCAGCGGCATGAGCGCCTACCTGGCCGGCCTGGCCATCAAGGGCGACACCGCCGCCCACCTCGCCCGGATCGCCCAGGCCCAGCAACGGAATTTTGATCCGGTCTTTGCCGTCGGAACCCCGTGGCCGGCCACCACCTCGCTGGCCGCCCATTTGCTGAACGCCCATATGGGCCGCGTCATAGAAGCGCACCGCGCGACCTCGCGCTCCAACGCGGCCTTGTTGCTGGAGCAGAATGCGCTGCGCGCCGGGCTGATCTTCAACTACCTGAAAATCGCCCTGGGGCTGGTGCCTTTCGTGGGTTCGGTCGTCGCGTTGTATGACGCCTGGTCCAGTGCCAACCTGGCCACTGCTGCGTTCCTGCGCGGGAACGTCGGCCATGGCCTGGCCGAGGTCGAGGCGGTGCTGTTGTCGCTGATCGACTGCGCCATGGACATTCTGCCGGGCAGCCTCGCCCTGCCGGTCAACGCCCGCGCCGCCACGCGCCAGCGTCAATTGCGCCATCTGGCCAGCAGCGCCGCCAGCCTGCACCTGCCCTCGGTCACCCAGGCTCGGCGGGCGGCACAGCGTTTCGCCGGTTATGAATATGAAGGAGTGATCTCGCTGGCCGGGCTGCAACCGCAGACCCACGGTTTTTATCGCAATGTGTACCGGCATACCGAAGGCGACTTCATCATGCGGCGCGGGCGCATCTATCAGGTTGAGCTGGCCGGCGATCCCCTGGACTGGCGCCTGAGCCCGACCCGCAGCAAAACCTACAAGCAGCCGATTGCCCTGGATGAAAACGGCGAATGGGACACTCACTACGGCGTCTACGGCAGCGCATTCAAGGGCGGCCTGGCGGGTGGCGGCAGCGTGCTCGGGCATATGGCCGAAGTGCTTGATCCGATCTGGCCCCAGTCGATCCGTGATTACTTGCCACGCTGGTGGACCGACCGCGCCCTGCGCCGCCAACAGGCGCTGGCCAACAGTATCAACAGCCGCGAAGACCTGATTGCGCTCTCCATTAACCGAACCGAAGAACTGATGGCCCGCACCGACAGCGCAGGCCCGGCGATCCGCAGATCCTTCGAGCAGGACATCGAGCTGTACAGCCGCCAGTATCAGGAACTGACGGAGTTCGCGCCCTTTACCAGCGGCAACCGCCAGCGCGCGATCAGAGAGGACATGAGCCGCAATGCGGCGCGCCTGACCCTGACCACCCTGAACCGGGCGCGCTATCACTTCAAGCAGATCGAGGCACGGATCCTGGAGCTTGAAACCCATAACATGACCGCCATCAACCCCGAGATTTTCGGCACACCGGCGCTTGTTCCTGCCGTGCTGGACATTCTGCGGCAACGTAAAAGGATCAGTGTCGAGATTCTGCGCGACTTGGACATAATCGATGCCGACTTTCCCCAATTCAATCGCTGGTTCGAACAGGTGACTGACACCGCCCACCGTGCCCGGCTAAGCCCGATGCTGGAACGGTTCCGACACGTGCTTAATGACAACTACCGCATGCACCTGAGGCTGGCGCACCGCTTCGACACCCTTGAGGTATACCCCGAAGTGACCGAACTGTCCTGGTGGTACCTGAGAGCCCAGGCCCGTGACAGCTATGCCAAGGTCAACCGGGCCCAGGCTTCGCATTTTGAACTGCCCAACGCCAGCGCCAACATCACACAGCGGCGCAAGGTGCTGGAAGACTGCATACAGGCCTATGAACAATTCCGGCTGACCATCCGCACCTGGAACCTCGGTTACCCCCAGCATTTCGACCAGGCGCAACTCAGTGCGTTTTTCGTCGACATTGACCAGATGATCGAACTCGCCCGCCGGGCCATCAAGGAGTCGCCGGCAAGCCGCCCACCGGCCGGGCAACCTGTACGGCGGGTATTCGACACCGAGGACAATATTTCCCTGGTGGGCACCGAGAGCATCGACCCACAAACCCAAGCCACCACTTACCAGGTTGAGAGCGCCAGCGGGCGCGTCGAGACCTGGGTGAAGGGCCCCGGCGGCAAGTCCCGGCTCAAGGACAATGCCGCCTCGGAACCCGCGCCGCCGGAGTCCAACGTCAAGCCGTTCGTAGTGAGCGAAGCCAGGGCTCGCCTGGACAACGTCGCGCTGTACGAAAGCCGCGCCACCGCCTACACCGAGCAAAAAATGCTGCCGGTGGACCTGGAGCACCTGCTGGTCAGCGAAGCGGCCGAGTTGAACCTGCGGGCCAATCGCCTGGAACGCCTGGACCCTACCGAGGACCTCGTGCGCCAACTGCGGGCCAAGGCCATGGAGCTGACCATCAAGGGCCGCAACCTGCGAATCCGCCAGACCCTCGCCAGCAAAACCCCCACCGAAGGCTATCTGGACTACCTTCGCGAACAACGGGTGGTGGAGATTCGCAAGGGCGAACCGGCCCGCAACCTCAATGAAGGCAAAAAAGGACGGGCGGATTTTCTTCAGGAATACGTGATTCAGGACCTGACACAAACGCCGCCCGCCACCCTGTGGTATGCGCACTTTCATTACGACAAGGCCGGGGCGCAGTTCGACGAGTTCATCAAGGCCCACTTGAAGATTCCCGAGCAGCGCAACCTAGGTTTGCAATGGCAAGTCGCCCAGGCGCAAGCCGGGGCCGCGGTCGACCCGATCTGGCGCGGCAATATCGGGCGAGCGCTGGTCACCCGGCACTTTGCCGGGGTGTAAAGGCGGCGGGACTTGCGCACGACGGTCGACACACATAACAACATGAGACAAACTCAACCGATCCGAATTTGTCACAAGTTATATTCATGGAGACCCCGTGCTCGAAATCCGCCATCTCAAGACCCTGCACGCCTTGCGCGAAGCCGACAGCCTGGTGGAGGCCGCTGAGCGCCTGCACCTGACGCAATCAGCACTCTCCCACCAGTTCAAGGAACTGGAAGAGCGCATGGGCATGCAGTTATTCGTGCGCAAGACCAAGCCGCTGCGCTTCACCAGCGCCGGCCTGCGCCTGCTGCAACTGGCGGACGCCATCCTGCCCTTGCTGCGGGGTGCCGAACGCGACATCGCGCGCCTGGCCGGCGGCACGGCCGGGCGTTTGCACATGGCCATCGAGTGCCACAGTTGCTTCCAGTGGTTGATGCCGACCATCGACCAGTTCCGCGATGCCTGGCCGGAAGTCGAGCTGGACCTGGCCTCCGGCTTCGCCTTCGCGCCGCTGCCGGCCCTGGCCCGTGGCGACCTGGACCTGGTGGTGACCTCGGACCCGCTGGAGCTGCCGGGCATCACCTATGTACCGCTGTTCACCTACGAAGCCATGCTCGCCGTGGCCAACCAGCACCCGCTGGCGAACAAGCCGTACATCGTGCCCGAAGACCTGATCAGCGAAACCCTGATCACCTACCCGGTGGAGCGGGATCGCCTGGACATCTTCACCCGCTTCCTGGAACCGGCGGATGTAGAACCGGCCCAGGTGCGCACCTCGGAACTGACGGTGATGATGATGCAGTTGGTGGCCAGCGGTCGCGGCGTGTGCGGCATGCCCCATTGGGCGCTGCATGAATACAGCTCCCGGGGGTACGTGAAGGCCAAGCGGCTGGGGGAGAAAGGTTTGTTTGCCACGCTGTACGCCGGGATTCGCGCCGACATGCTGGACGCGCCGTACATGCGTGATTTTCTGCTGACGGCCAAGGACACCTCGTTTTCGACCCTGGACGGCGTCAGCGCCGTTCGCTGACCTGTAGCGGATACCTGTGGCGAGGGAGCTTGCTCCCGCCGGGCTGCGCAGCAGACCCAAAAATCCTGGGGCCGCTTCGCCCCCTAGCGGGAGCAAGCTCCCTCGCCACAAGATCAGGCAGGGATCAGAGAGGCGCGGTAGAACGGCAGAATCAAATCCCGGGTCAGCGGCGCAAGCTGCAAACCGCCGTCGCCCGCCGGGTCGATCCAGCACACCTCTTCAATCTCGGCAGCCGGCATCACCGCCACGTCGATGTGCACCTGGAACAATTCGGCCTGCACCACAAACCCCGGCTCATTCGCCGCCGGCGCCGAGAACTGCCCAAGGTACACAGCCGCCTCCGGATCAACTCGCAGGCCCAGTTCTTCGTGCAGCTCACGGGCCAAAGCCTCTACGGGTTGCTCGCCGGCATCGATCTTGCCGCCCGGCTGCATGAAGGCCTGGGTGCCGCGCTTGCGTACCAGCAGGGTCTGGCCGTCGCTGCCGATCAGCAGGGCGGCGGCGATGCGAATGGTGGAGGTCATGGGAAAAGTCGCCTTGAATACAAAGGCGCAAGGATCCCATGAACCGGTATCAGCTCGAAAGCGGCGTCTCATCCGGTTCCTTGATAAACACGCTGTACTTCGCCCCTTCCATGGCCTCGAACGCAATCAGCTTGTCCACCAGCGGCAGGTTCAACACCTTGCCGGCGTTGAGCAGCAGCATGCCGTTGTCGGCGTTGAGGTTGCGCGCCAGCACCATGCCTTCGGCCAGTTCGCGGGTGGTCAGGACCTTCACCGACGGGTCGCCCAGGGTCACGTCACTGAGGAACGCGGCGCAGGCCTGGATGAAGTCCTCGACCATGTCCGGGTCGTAAAGGCGCCCGGCGTATTTGCGGATGTAGAGCAGCGCTTCGTCGCTGTTCATCTGCCGCTCAAGGATCAAGCCGCGTTGCAATTCGATGAAGTCCACCGCCAGTTTCAACAGGCGCGAACCTACAGGTATTGCTTCGCCCTTGAGGTGGTCGGGAAAGCCGCCGCCGTCCCAGCGTTCCTGGTGATGGCGGATCAAGCGTGCCGCGTCTTTCATCGGTTCCAGGGTCATCAGCAACGATTCGCTCTGGGCCGGATACGCCCGGTACCGCTCACGGTAGGTGCTGTGCAGCAGGTCGCTGGGAGAGACCATCATGTTGTCGCTCCAACTCAACTTGCCGATGTTGTAGAGCGCGGCGGCCATGGTCAGGTCGCGATTGCTGGCCTCATCCAGGCCGCGGCCGTGGCACCAGGTGCGCACCAGTTCGATGATCTGCCGGTTGGTTTGCTTGGCTCGGGGCAAGCGCAGGTTGGCCAGCAGCGAGAACACTTCGGTGCCGGTGGCGTAGCTGTGTTTGAGTTCTTCGTAGGCCAGGTCGAGCATGTCAGCAGTTTGCTGCAGCTCGCTGGTGCGTGAGGCCACGCGTTTTTCCAGGCTGGCGTTGAGTTGCTTGAGTTCGTCGTTCTGCTGGCGGGTCAATTGCTCCAGGCGCAGGCGCTCACGCTCGGAGTGTTGATGGGCCAGGGATTGCCGCAACGCCAGCAGCAGTTCTTCGTCTTTCCAGGGTTTGCTCAGGTAGCGGTAGATCTGCCCTTCGTTGATGGCCTTGATGATCAGCGTCAGGTCGGTTTCACCGGTCAGCAGGATGCGCACGGTGTGCGGGTAATCATGGTGGATCTGCGCAAGCAGGGTGGCGCCGTCCATGTCCGGCAGGCGCGCGGCACTCATCACCAGGTCGACGGGTTGCTGCGCCAGAATCGCCAGCGCGTGAGCGGCGTCGGTGGCGCTGCATAATTCAAAGGGTTCCAGGCGCAGCAACTGCGTCAGGCGGTCCAGCACGTCCGGGTGTGCGTCAATCAACAGCACCACCGGGCGGTCGGGATTTGCGAAGGTCACTGACTCTCCCATGGGGCACCTCGTATAGCGTCGATGTGCGTGTCCTACGGTCAAGGTAACAGCCTCCTGGCCATTACCCAGCAGTTTAGTCGGTTTTTCTTTGCAGTGATGGCCTTGCGACATCACTTCGTCAGATGGGCATAAAAAAGGGCCACTTCATTGAATGAAGCGGCCCTGAGGTAACGCGCGGTGCATCAAGCCTCGGCGGTTTTACCGGCCGAACCAAACGACGCAAATCGCTTGTTGAAGCCGGCGATGCGGCCTTCGGACTGGGTCTTGCGCTGTTGGCCGGTGTACACCGGGTGCGAGGCACTGGACACGTCCAGGAGTACGTAGGGATAGGTGTTGCCGTCGCTGTGTTGTTGCGTACGGTCGGTTTCCACGGTGGAACCGATCAGGAAGAAAACGTCGGCGGCGGTGTCATGGAACAACACGGTGCGGTAGTCGGGGTGGATACCAGGTTTCATAAGGCCTCCGGGGCGTCTGGGTGAACATCAAGTGTTATACAGTAACACAAATGATGCACCCAAACGAGAACCGATTGCAATAAGAATAGACCCCAAGCTTCTATGCGGCTTCCTGAAAGTCCATTTCCGGGGGCTGCCGGGAGAAGCCCCGCGTCAGGAAACCCAGGTACAGCAGGCCAATCGCCAACCAGCTCAGGCCCAGGTAAATCGCCAGGTGATCAAGGCTGACCATCAACCACAAATCCGCCACCAGGCCGATGGTCGGGAACACCAGGAACAGCACCAACTCCCGCAAACCGCGCTGCTTGGCACCGATCCAGTAGTGGAAGATCACCGACAGGTTCACCAGGCTGAAAGCCAGGAACGCACCGAAGTTGATGAACGAGGTGGAGGTGGTGACGTCCAGTCTCAACGCCAGTAACGCAACCACCGCGCACAGCAGGATGCTGTTGACCGGCGTACCGAAGCGCGCGTGCAAGGTACCGAAGAACGACTTGGGCAACACCCCGTCGCGCCCCATCGCAAACAGCAACCGCGAACCACTGGCCTGCGCTGACAGCCCCGAGGCGAACTGGCCGACGATCAGGCCGATCAGGAAGATCGACACAAACAGGTCGCCGCCAATGTTGCGGGCAATCTCGTAGGCGGCAGAATCCACGTCGGTGAACTCGAACGATGGGTGGGCGATCTGCACGAAGTACGACACACCGACGAAGATCAGCCCGCCGATCAGGGTGATCAGCATGATCGCCCGGGGAATCGTGCGGCGCGGGTCGCGGGTTTCTTCGGTCAGGGTGCTGACCGCGTCAAAGCCCAGGAACGAATAGCAGGCGATCGCCGCGCCGCTCATGATCAACGGCATTTGCATCTGGCCGTTGAAGAACGGGGTGATGGTCCACAGCGGCTTGCTCGCATCACCGCCGATGTAGTGGATGCACAGCGCGACGAAGGCGACCAGCACCAGGAACTGCACCAGCATCAGCAAGGCGTTGATGCCGTTGGCGAGTTTCAGGCCGATGATGTTGATCACACTGGTGACCCCGATAAACGCCAGTACCCAGACCCATTGCGGCACGGCCGGGAAGGCCGAATGCAGGTAGGCCGCGCCGATCAGCCAGATGGCCATGGGCAGGAACAGGTAGTCGAGCAACACCGCCCAACCGGCGATAAACCCGAGCTTGGGGCTGATGGCCTTGCGCACATAGCTGTAGGCAGACCCGGCCACCGGGAACGCCGAGGCCATGCGGCCGTAGCTCATGGCGGTGAAGAACATCGCCACCAGGGCGGCCAGGTAAGCGGCCGGGACCATGCCGGCGGTGGATTGCGCCAGGATACCGAAGGTGCCCAGGACAATGATCGGTGTCATATAGGCGATGCCAAACAGCACCACCGACCCTAACGACAGGGTGCGTTGCAAACGAGCCATGAGCGATTCTCCGCGCAATTATTAGATTTATGGCAGAACTGAAGTCGGTGCAGCGAACGCAATAATTTTTATGGTTGAAGCAGCTTTTTGGTGAAATGCAGCTTCTGTGGCGAGGGGGCTTGTCCCCCGTTGGGCTGCGAAGCGGCCCCAGAAAAAGCGGGAGCGCTTCGCACTCCAACGGGGGACAAGCCCCCTCGCCACAACAGCATCCTTGCCACGAGACCCGTGTCAGGGTTTGGGGATCAACAACTCCCGCGTCCCGTCCTCGCGCTCAATCACCTCCCCCGGCAATTTCAAGCGCTGGTCATCCAGGTAGCGATAGTCCTGTCGCGCCGCCGCCAGTTGCCCCAGGTCCAGTTCAACGCTGAACTGCCCTTCCCCGCGCCCGGCTTCAAACAGCAAGCTGCCGAACGGGTCGACCAGCGCACTGCCACCGGCGAACATCAGGCCGTCGTCGCCCTCTTCCACTCGGTTGACCATCAGCGCGAACGCCTGGTTTTCCTGGGCGCGGGCCATGATCGCAGTGCGGTGGGTGGGGCCGTACGGGTCCATGTTGCCGTTGGTGACGATCAACACTTCAGCGCCCAACTGCGCCAGGGCCCGGGCGGTTTCCGGGAATTCGATGTCGTAACAGATCAACAGGCCAACTCGCACGCCGTTCCACACGCAGGTGGCGTAGCGGTCACCCGGGGTGAAGACACCGCGGTCCGAGGCCCACAGGTGGGTCTTGCGATAGCGCAGGGCGATGCCGTCCGGGGTGATCATCAAGGTGGTGTTATAGAATTGGCCCGCGTCGCTCTCGGCCATGCCGATCACCACGGCGATATTGCGCGCACGGGCGGCCTGGATAATCGCCTGCACGGTCGGGCCGTCCACTGGTTCGGCGACGTCCGCCACAGTGCCGGCGGTCGGGAAGCCCATCAGGTGGGTTTCCGGGAATACGACCAATTGGGTATCCGCCGCACACGCAGCAATTGCCGCCAACGCGCGCTCAAGGTTGTAAGCTGTGCCGTTATCGCGGCCTGCCAGCTGGGCAAATTCGACCTTCATGGTTATTCCTTGTTCTTTATCTGTGGCGCAGTATGCGCAGCCGCGAACACTCGGGAAATCACGCAGCCGGGTTAACCCTATGGGGGTAGATGCATGACATTGTCGCTGGAAGACATCGCCTGGCACCGTTCGGTGGGGCAGATGATAGACGCCCTGGACCAGCCGAATTTCTGGACGCAGCTTGTCCGGTTGCTGGACCAATATGTGCCGTTCGACAGTTGGGTGGTGTTGCTGTTCAGCAGCGAGCACAAACCCCTGGTGTTCGCCGAATGCCCGGGCCAGGACGGCGAACCCGACCATCTGTTCCAGGATTACCTCAACGGTTTATACCTGCTCGATCCCTTCTACATCGCCAGCCGCGAACACTCGCGCACCGGGCTGTTTCGCCTGGCCGAAGTGGCCCCGGAGCATTTCGAGCTGACCGAGTATTACCAGCGCTACTTCCGGCTGAACGTGGTGGCCGATGAAATCCAGTTCAACTGCCAGCAACCGGACGGGCGAACGCTATGCCTGTCCCTGGGCTCCAAACAGCGCTTTGACCCACAGCAGATTGCCCTGCTGTCGCTGATTCAACCGTGGGTACTAGGCTTGCTGCGCCAGCGCCTGCCCCATGAACTCAACCAGGTGAGCGCTCCGGAGCAGCCGATCCACAACGATGGCTGGGGCGCGCAACTCACCGCGCGCGAGCTGGATGTGGGCCGTTTGATGCTCAGTGGTTGCTCCAGCAAGGAAATCGCTCGTAAGCTGGAAATCTCTGTTGAAACCGTGAAAGTCCATAAGAAACACATGTACAGCAAGCTAGGGATCAAATCCCAGTCGGAGCTGTTCTCGATTTTTCTGCAGGCGCAAAACGCCTGATCGAGCCCTGTAGGAGCGAGCTTGCTCGCGAAAAACGTCAATGCACCGCGGTCATCCAGACAACCGCGCTATCGTTAACGACCTTCGCGAGCAAGCTCGCTCCTACAGGATAAAAACTAAGGAACCCTGTATGAGCCTGTCCTTGTTAAGCCGTTACGCGTTCTTTGCCGTCTGCGTCATTTTCACCCTCGCCAGCATGCCGTTTATCGAACACGAATGGCTGTGGCCGATCGCCGTGGTCACCGGCATCCTTAGCCTGATCGGCATTTTCGACCTGCTGCAAAGCCCCCACGCGGTGCGCCGCAACTACCCGATCCTGGGCAATATCCGTTACCTGGTGGAAGGCATCCGTCCGGAAATCCGCCAGTACCTGCTGGAATCCGACAGCGACGCCCTGCCCTTCTCCCGGGCCCAGCGCTCGCTGGTCTACTCCCGCGCCAAGAATGAAAGTGCCGACAAACCCTTCGGCACGCTGATCGACGTTTACCAGTCGGGCTTTGAGTTTATCGGCCACTCCATGCGCCCCGCGCCGCTGAGCGACCCCAGCGCGTTTCGCGTGATCGTCGGCGGCCCGCAATGCAAGCAGCCCTACTCGGCCTCGGTGTTCAACATCTCGGCCATGAGCTTCGGTTCGCTGAGCGCCAACGCGATTCGCGCGCTCAACCAGGGGGCCAAGCTCGGCAACTTCGCCCATGACACCGGTGAAGGCAGCATCAGCCCCTATCACCGGGAAAACGGCGGCGACCTGACCTGGGAGCTCGGCAGCGGCTACTTCGGCTGCCGCACCAGCGCCGGCCTTTTCGACCCGGAACGCTTCGCCGTGCAGGCGCAGAACCCGCAAGTGCGGATGATCGAAATCAAGATGAGCCAGGGCGCCAAACCGGGCCACGGCGGGATACTGCCCAAGCACAAGGTGACCCAGGAAATCGCCGACACCCGCGGCATCATGATGGGCGAGGACTGCATCTCGCCGTCGCGCCACAGCGCGTTTTCCACTCCCATCGAAATGATGCACTTCATCGCCCAGCTGCGTGAACTGTCGGGCGGCAAACCGGTGGGCTTCAAGTTCTGCCTGGGCCACCCGTGGGAATTCATGGGCATCGCCAAGGCCATGCTCGAAACCGGTATTCTCCCGGACTTTATCGTGGTGGACGGCAAGGAAGGCGGAACCGGCGCCGCGCCGGTGGAGTTCACCGACCACATCGGCGTGCCGCTGCGTGAAGGCTTGCTGTTCGTGCACAACACCCTGGTGGGCTTGAACCTGCGGGACAAGATCAAGCTCGGCGCCAGCGGCAAGATCGTCAGCGCGTTCGACATCGCCAGCGTCCTGGCCATCGGTGCCGACTGGGCCAACTCGGCGCGGGGCTTCATGTTCGCCATCGGCTGTATCCAGTCGCAAAGCTGCCACACCAACAAATGCCCCACCGGGGTGGCCACCCAGGACCCGTTGCGCCAGCGCGCACTGGTGGTGCCGGACAAGGCCCAGCGCGTGTTCAACTTCCACCGCAACACGTTGAAGGCCCTGGCAGAAATGCTCGCTGCCGCCGGTCTCGACCACCCTTCGCAACTGTCGGCCAAGCACCTGGTGCGGCGCATGTCGGCCACCGAGATCAAGCTGTTCTCGCAGTTGCATGTGTTCCTGAAACCTGGCGAATTGCTCACCGGCGAAGTGAACGGCGAGTTTTATTCGCGCATGTGGCAGATGGCGCGGGCCGATAGTTTTGAGCCGAATGAAATCGCCGCGGCCTGAGCCCGCACTGAACAACCCCGCTGAACCGGACCACCGAACGGCATCGTTGAAACAAGGAGCTTCACCATGCCGTTACTCGACTTCACCGCCATCGCCGCCCAACTGCCGGACACCTGGAAATCCACCCGCGTGGGCCAGGTCGGCCCGGCGCGGATCAAGGTGCTGCGCATGGATGCACAGGCCTATGAAGAAGAAACCCACGACTACAACGAAGGGCTGTTGGTGATCGACGGCCTTTTGCGCCTGTCTATTGGCGAGGAGGCCATCGACGTCGGCGCCGGTCAGATGTACCTGGTTGAAGCCGGCATCGCCCACGCGGTACTCGCCGGCAGCCAAGGCACGCTGGTGATCATCGACGTTTAAACAAAGCGATGAGACATTCAGCAAAAAACTCAGCTTTGCAATTGCTTACAAATACCGCCAACCTGCGCCCGCCCGACGTACGGCTCGACTGAAGCCGTCGTCCACTTGTCATTACTAAACCCCTTGTTCAAGAGCCCGCTGCCATGTTGAACGGACGCGACCCGCGCATCGATTTTTTTCGGGGCCTGGCGTTGATCTTTATTTTCTGGGATCACGTGCCCCACAACCCTCTGGGCCAGATCACCTTGCGCAACTTCGGTTTCAGCGACGCGGCGGAGGTCTTCGTGTTCCTGGCCGGTTATGCGGCCGTGCTGGCCTACGGCAAGATCCTGCAGCGCGACGGTTATCTGATCGCCTGCGTGAAGATCTGGCGGCGCACCTGGGTGCTGTACGTGGTGCACATCTTCCTGCTGGCGATGCTGATGGGCATCGTGTTCTTCGCCAACAGCCATGTGGAAACCCGCGACCTCGTTGAAGAGATGGGCCTGACGCACTTCGTCACCCATCCCCAGCAAGCCCTGGTGGATGAACTGTTGCTGCGCTTCAAACCCAACCTGATGGACCCGTTGCCGCTGTACATCGTGCTGCTGGGTTGCCTGCCGCTGGTGTTGCCGTTGCTGTTGCGCAAGACCTCGGCGGTGGTGGCTGTTTCGCTGGCGGTGTACTTGCTGGCCCCGCACCTGGGCTGGAACCTGGCGGCGATTGCCGACGGCGTGTGGTACTTCAACCCGGTGACCTGGCAGTTGCTGTTTGTGCTGGGCGGCGCGGCGGCGATTCATGCCGGGCAACCCCGCCCTGTCGAGACTCGGCGCCTGTTGCGTCAGCCATTGTTCGTCACTGCGGCGGTGTATGCGCTGTTGGCGGGGGTTCTCACGCTCTCGTGGCGCTGGCCGGAAATCCACGACGCGCTGATGCCGTCGGCGCTCAGTGACCTGCTGTACCCCATCAGCAAGACCGACCTGTCGCCGGTGCGCCTGCTGCATTTTCTGGCCCTGGCCTATGTCACCGCCAAGCTGTTGCCTGGCCGCGAATGGACGCAGAACTGGCTGGCCCGACAAACCTGCCGTATGGGGCGCTACTCCCTGGAAGTGTTCTGCCTGGGGGTGCTGCTGGCGCCACTGGCAGACATGATCAATGCGATCACCGGCGATGCCTTCGCCATGCAGATTTTCACCGCACTGGTAGGCGCCGGGTTGATGGCGTTGCTGGGGGCCTGGCTGGACTTGAACAAGCGGCTCACGCAACCGGCGCGCGTCGCCACCGCCTGAAAAACAAAAAGCCCCGAAAGGGGCTTTTTGTTGAGCGCAGGAAACTCAGCTCGCGGTGCGTGCCGCCGCTTGAGTCGGCTGCAACTTGAACACGTAGAACAACACCGTCAGCAGCACCAGGAACACCGGCCCCACGTAGAGCGCCACACGGGTGTCCGGGAAGTACGCCATCAGGCCCACCACCAGCACCAGGAACGCCAAGGCCAGGTAGGAGCTGACCGGGTACAGCCACATGCGGTATTTAAGGCCGTCACGTTCGGCCTGGGTCAGGCTCTTGCGGAACTTGAGCTGGGCCAGGAGGATCATCAGCCAGGTCCAGATCGCGCCGAAGGTAGCGATGGAAGTGACCCAGACGAAGACTTTTTCCGGGACCATGTAGTTGAGCAGCACGCCCAGCAACAGCACGAAGATCGACAGCAGCAGCGCCTTGCGCGGCACGCCGTTGCTCGAGGTGGTACCGAACGTGGCCGGGGCCTGGCCGTTCTGCGCCAGGCTGTAGAGCATGCGCCCGGTGCTGAAGATACCGCCGTTGCACGACGACAACGCTGCGGTGATCACCACGAAGTTGATGATGCCGGCGGCGGTCTTGATACCCAGGCGCTCGAAGGTCATCACGAACGGGCTGCCCTGGGTGCCGATTTCGTTCCACGGGTAGATCGACAGAATCACGAACAACGCACCGACGTAGAACAGCAGGATGCGCCAGAACACCGAGCCGATGGCACTCGGGATGGTCTTCTGCGGGTTCTTCGCTTCACCGGCGGTGAGGCCGATCATCTCCACGCCCAGGTAGGCGAACATCACCATCTGCAGGGACATCAACACACCCTGCACGCCATTGGGCATAAAGCCGCCGTGGGTCCACAGGTTGGAAATGCCCAGGGCCACGCCATCGTTGCCAAAGCCGAACACGATGATGCCGACGCCGCCGATCACCATGGCGATGATGGTGACGATCTTGATCAGTGCGAACCAGAACTCGAACTCACCGAAAGCCTTGACCGCGATCAGGTTGATGGTGCCCATGCTGATCAGTGCTGCCAGGGCCCAGATCCAGCGGGGTGTATCGGGGAACCACACGCCCATGTACACGGCGACGGCCGTGATTTCTGCCACGCAGGTCACCAGCCACAGGAACCAATAGTTCCAGCCGGTGAGAAAGCCCGCCAGCGGGCCGAGGTAATCCTGGGCGTAGCGGCTGAACGAACCGGCCACCGGGTTGTGCACGGCCATCTCGCCGAGGGCGCGCATGATCACCAGGATCGCCAGACCGCCGATAATGTACGACAGCATGATCGCCGGGCCGGCCATTTCAATGGCCTTGGCCGAGCCTAGGAACAGGCCGACGCCGATGCATGCACCGAGGGCCATCAGGCGAATATGCCGTTCGCCGAGTTCGCGTTTCAGCGGACCGCCCTGAGCGGTCTCGCCGTGGGGCAGATGATTGCCAGCTGGCATAGGGATACAACCTCGTCTTGTTATTGGATATGAGCCACCGAGTCCGGGGCGTCATGGCGGGTCTGCCATGGCGTACCGTTGCCGGATCACCTTTTGGGTAAAACGGTCTGGCCGGGCCAGATCAGCGGGGGTGCAGTATAAAAAGCTAAACCCAGGGGTTTTCACTCTATAAACGGCAAGATTCAGCGGGAACTCTCGGTAAAGGCGCCTTTTGCGGAGGAGCATCACCTGGTTAGCGTAGGAATCATCGCCACCAAACGGCGGCGAGTATTGCACGGTAATGGTGCAGCGTCATGCCCCTACCTTTGGCGGATTTACCGGTGGGGGAGGCTCTAGCTCGACGGTTTGGGGTTATGTGGCGGGGTTATCTGTGACGAGCGGGCTTGTCTGTGGCGAGGGGGCTTGTCCCCCGTTGGGCTGCGTAGCAGCCCCAAAACCTGCCATAAGTTCTATCCAGAAAATGCGGTGTCTTTACTGGGGCTGCTGCGCAGCCCAACGGGGGACAAGCCCCCTCGCCACGGACAAGCCCGCTCGCCACAAATCTACCTTCGAGAAACACGCCGACACTGAACTGCAAGAGAGCACTCCACAGCAGCTGCTAACGTCAATTGACTACTTCCCCTCAAGGAGCAAAGGAATGCTTCATCAACCCAACTCTCATCTGTTACGCCGTGGTCGACATTCAGAATCTGGCCGTCCTTATCTGATTACCGCCGTGGTTCACAACCGGCAACCCCTGTTCAAAGACTTCCATTTGGGAAGACTACTGGTAGCAGAATTCAGGAAGACCCATGAATTGGGAATGGTCGACTCTCTGGCATGGGTCGTCATGCCTGATCACTTTCATTGGCTATTTGAGCTGCAAGGCACAACGTTGTCGCAGGCTGTGGGACGTACCAAATCCCGCAGCACCCTCACCATTAATCGCGCACGCGGCAGCAAAGAACGATTCTGGCAACTTGGCTACCATGACCGAGCAGTGCGTAGCGATGAAGACCTTCGCAAAATTGCCCGCTACATCATCGCCAATCCTCTGCGAGCGGGCCTGGTCGAACATATTGGTGACTACCCACTATGGGACGCAGCCTGGCTCTGATTTTTCCTGTGTGGAGAGGGCTTGTCTGTGGCGAGGGGGCTTGCCCCCCGTTGGGCTGCGCAGCAGCCCCAGTAAACACACCGCATTTCTTCAGGAAGATCTTCATGGCAGGTTTTGGGGCTGCTGCGCAGCCCAACGGGGGACAAGCCCCCTCGCCACAAACAGCATCACACTCACAAATCCCCCTCACTCGCCCACCACCGTCTAAGCTTCAACCAAGTCCGATCAATCTACGTAAATGGATCAATCGACTATGGGCGCTTTATGGCAAAACGCTTCGACCAAGGCTGCGGTATCCACCGATAGCCCGGATGAACAGCCGTTGCCACAAAGCCCTCCTCCCCGCCGACGGTTGTGGTGGCGGCTGTTCTGGCTGGTGCTGCTGATTGCGCTGATCGCCCTGGGCTTTGCCGCCCTGCGGGAAATGCGCACTTCAAGGTTGCAGGCCAAAACCTTCTCCGACATTGCCTCAACCCTCACCTACCAAATGCATTCGGGCCCCAGCGATGCGCGGGTTTACCCTGGCGCCGGGCCCTTTGACAAGCGCCTGGGCTACAGCGCCCTCGGCGAGTTCCTGCCGCGCTTGATCAAGCGTGACTACCTGATCCAGGCTCAAGCGCGCTTCTCCCCCGACCTGATGACCTACGCCCAGCGCGGCCTGTTCGTGCCCTACCCGGAAAAAATCCAGGCCGGCCTGACCATCACCGATTGCCGCGCCGCACCGCTGTATCAGTTCACGTATCCACAACAGTTCTACCCAAGCTTTGCGGCGATCCCGCCGGTGGTGGTCAGCAGCCTGCTGTTTATCGAAGACCGCGACCTGCTGGACCCGAAAAACCCGCAACTCAACCCGGCCGTGGATTGGCCGCGCTTTGCCAAGGCCGCCTGGTCCCAGGTGGCGAAGCTTTTGCACCTGCCCGGCCAGACGGCAGGCGGCAGTACCCTGGCCACGCAGCTGGAAAAATACCGCCACTCGCCCGACGGCCTGACCCTGTCCGGCGGCGAGAAAATCCGCCAGATGATTTCTGCCAGCGTGCGCGCGTATCAGGACGGCCCGCAAACCCTTGCCGCTCGCCAGGACATCGTGCGCGACTACCTCAACAGCGTGCCCCTGTCGGCGGTACCCGGCCATGGCGAAGTGCACGGCATGGCCGAAGGCTTGCGCGTGTGGTACGGCGCCGACTTCAACCAGACAAACGCGCTGCTCATCGGCACCGACCCCAAACAGCTGCCGCAAAAGGGTCTGGCGTTGCGCGAGGTGCTGTCGCTGATGATCGCCCAGCGTCGCCCGTCTCACTATCTGTCCAAGGGCCACAAGGAACTGGCGGACCTCACCGACAGCCACATCCGCCTGCTCGCACAAAACAACGTGATCGACCCGGCGCTGGCCAGCGCAGCCCTCGCCAGCAAAGTCACCTACCGTGACTGGCAGCAACAACCGACGATCCAGCCAATCGAAACCAACAAGGGCATCAGCGTCGCCCGCACTCGCCTGGCCGCCCTGCTCAACCAGCCGCTGTACGACCTCGACCGACTCGATCTTTCTGCCACGAGCACCTTGCAAGCCGACCTGCAAAGCCAGGCCAGCACGTACCTCAAGCACCTCGCCGACCCCACTTTCGCCGCGCAGATCGGCCTGCTCGGGCCCACGCTGCTGACGCCCGCCAGCACCGCTCAGGTTCGCTACAGTTTCAACCTCTACGAGATGACACCCGACGGTGCCCGCGTGCGCGTGCAAACCGACAGCACCGACCAGCCATTCGACATCAACGAAGGCAGCAAGCTGGAACTGGGTTCAACCGCCAAGCTGCGGGTGATGACCACCTACCTGCAAATCGTCAGCGAGCTGCACGACAAATACGGCGCGATGCCGGCTGCCCAGTTGCGCAAGATTCCGGTGGACGACCAGGACCGCATCACCCGCTGGGCCCTCGATTACCTGATCCAGAACAGCGACCGCAACCTGCCGGCCATGCTCGACGCCGCCCTCAATCGCCAATACTCGGCCAACACCGGCGAAGGCTTTTTCACCGGCGGCGGCATGCACCACTTCCACAACTTCCGCAGCCAGGACAACGGCCGCAATCCCACCTTGATCGAGGCCCTGCGCGAGTCCATCAACCTGCCGTTCATTCGCTTGATGCGCGACCTGGTGCGCTACACCACCTACCAGGGCCCGAACAACAGCGCCGAGTTGCTCAAGGACGACAACGACCCGCGCCGCCAGGAATACCTGGCCCAGTTTGCCGACCGCGAGGGCACTACGTTCCTGCTCAAGTTCTGGAAAAAGTACCGCAACAAAGATACCCAGGCGCGCCTCGATACTTTCCTCGATGGCATGCACCCCACCGCCATTCGCCTGGCCGCCGTACACCGCTACCTGCTGCCCAACGCCAGCCAGGCGAGTTTCAACAGCTTCGTCCGCTCGCACTTGAGCAGCGTCAAAAGCCCTGAAAAACTCACCGACGAGCGCCTCGAAAAGCTCTACCAGAATTACGGCCCCGGCGCCTACGACCTGCCTGACCAAGGCTATATCGCCAAGGTTCACCCGCTGGACCTGTGGCTGATGGGCTACCTGCTGAACAACCCCGACGCCACCTTCACCCAGGCCACCGCCGCCAGTGAACACGAGCGCCAGGAGGTTTACAGCTGGCTGTTCAAGAGCCGCCACAAGAGTGCCCGCGACAGCCGCATCCGCACCATGCTGGAGATCGAAGCCTTCCTCGATATTCACCAGCGCTGGCAGAAAGTCGGCTACCCCTTCGACCACCTGGTGCCGTCGCTTGCCACGGCCATCGGCAGCTCCGGCGACCGCCCGGCGGCCCTGGCGGAACTGGTGGGGATCATCCTCAATGATGGCGTGCGCCAGCCCACCCTGCGTATCGACAGCCTGCGCTTTGCCGCCGACACCCCGTACGAAACCCGCTTGGTCAACGACCCCAATCGCGGCAAACGCGTGATGCCTTCCGAGGTGGCCACGGCGCTCAAGGGCGCGCTGTCCCAGGTGGTGGACGCGGGCACCGCACGGCGCGTGTCCGGCAGTTTCAAACTGGCGGACGGTACGCCTTTGGCCATGGGCGGCAAGACCGGTACCGGCGACAACCGGATCGAAGCCATCGGCGCCGGCGGGCGGATTCTCAGCTCCAAGGCGATCAACCGCACGGCGACCTTCGTGTTCTACATCGGCGAGCATCATTTCGGCACGCTGACCGCCTTCGTCCCCGGCGCTTCGGCCCAGGGTTTCAAGTTCACTTCGGCGTTGCCGGTACAGGTACTCAAGGGCATGGCGCCGATTCTTACGCCCTATCTGCAACCGGACAACAACAGCTTATGCAGCGTGCGCTGATGGGCCTATCCCTGCGCTTTTCACTTGCGGATTACTGAGGGATCCGCCGCGGTTTCCACCCACTATTCAAACTTATCCGCAGCCGTGCCGGTGCATAGACTCAAGCCTTCTTTTTGAGCTCTACAGGTTGCCCCCATGGCCGACATACCCGACCAGTCCCTGCACCACGCGTTTATCGAAAACGCCCTGCCGCACTGGCTGAAAACCACCTCGCCACTCCGCCTGCGCGCACTCAACGACGTCGCCCACCAAGGCATCCGCCACTATCCCCATGCCAGCGCCAGCCAGCATCAAGCGCTCAAGCCCGCGATCGCCGCACACTGGCAGCAACAGGCTGCGATGGACCAGCGATTCCAGGCATTGGCCGACGTGTACGCCTTCGCCGAACCGCTGCTGAAAAATGCCTTGAAGGCCTATGGCGAGATCGACGTCAGAACCACCTGCCTGCGGCTGTATGCCAGCGCCAAAGTTGCCTGGTGGGTGCACGATTTCAATCGTGGGGAGCAAAGCAAAACCCTGTCGCTGCTGGACGTCGCGCTGGCCAACTTTGCCGCCTCGGACACCTTCGTCGACTACGCCTTCCTGTCCGCCGAAGACCCACGCGGGCAGCGGGATACACTGACCTTGCGCCACTCCATCACCGGCGCCGTATTGACCGCTGAACAGTTCAAGCACATCTGCCGCACCCTGGACCTGGGCGCCCGCTACCAGAAAAGCCTGCGCCAGGCCCTGGGGTTCTATAACCCGGCGGTGACCCGGGACGTGCGCCTGCAGATGATTGCCACTCAGAAGACTGCCCTGGGTACGGCGGCGCACCTGGCCTTGATCAACCGGGACATCGACGCCGATGCCCACGGCGCCGTGCTCGACCTGATCACCGGCCGCGTCGCGCTGCTGGACGGTCAGGCGCTTGGATGCCATACCCTGAGCCTGATGAACACGGCATTGACCGGCATCCTGTTGCTGTTTGTCCCGCAGCCCACCCGACCCGTCGGCAAGGTGCTGGTGTACATCCCCGCAGACCCCGAACACCCTCTGAAGCAATACCCTTCGCCTGCGGCCTTCCTCAGCCACCTCACGGAAAAACTGCGGGACAGCCAGCGCTACCAGACCTTCTTCAGCCAGTTCATCGACCACGCCAGGCGCGGTGAATTCTTTGCCGGGCTCAATACACGCTTGAGCCGTGTGCGCTGGCATCAAACCGCCCACACCGACCCGCGCCCCAGCTGGCGCGACACTCCGATCACCCAGCCAAACCTGCAATTCAGCGTGCAGGCTATCGGTGACGATCACGTCAATCGCTCAACGCTCGCCGCCGAAAATGACCTGTGGAATTACCAGTACCGCCTCAAGTTGAACAAGATCGTCAACGATGCCCTGGACATCGCCGTGCCCACCGCCACCGCCGACCGCCACGCGCGCTGGGCCTGGTGGGACAACCTGGAAAAAATCCTCGGGGATATCTTCAATGCGGCGCTGCTGGTGCTGACGCCCTTCGTGCCGCTGCTGGGGGAAGCGATGCTCGCCTACAGCCTGTACCAGATCACCGACGAGGTGTTCGAGGGGATTGTCGATTGGGCTCAGGGGCGCGGTGCCGAGGCGGCGGAGCAAGTGGTCGCGGTGGCCGACAGCGTGATCCAGTTTGCCTTGTTCGGTGCTGCCAGCCAGTTGGGCCATGTCGCACGGCTCAAGCTCAGCCCCTTCGTCGAAGGCTTGCGCCCGGTGGTGCGGGCCGACGGCAGCACGCGCCTGTGGCACCCGGATATTGCGCCCTATGCTGTGAAAAACCTCGACCAGCCGCCCATTGTCGACGGCCTGCACACCCATCGGGGCAAGCAGATCCTCGCGCTGCAAGGTACTCACTTCGAAGTGCAGGCAGACCCTGAAACCGGCGACACACGTATCGCTCACCCGGAGCGCGCCAACGCCTATCAACCCCTGGTGCGGTTCAACGGCGACGGCGCCTTCGTACATGAAGCCGAGCAACCGCGCACCTGGGACAGCGCCACGCTGATGCGCCGCCTGGGGCCGCGCACGGCGCCCTTCAGCAACCAGCAACTGCAGCAGATGCAACGCATCAGCGGTGCCGACGACGGTGTGCTGCGCAACCTTTACGTGCAAAACCGGCCGACCCCGCCGCTGCTGGAAGCGACCCTCAATCGCTATGAAGCCCAGCGCGCTGCCACACAGACCGTGCACACCATTCGCGCCGGCGCACCGCTGCCGCTGGATGCGACGTCCGCCTGGTTCGAGCAGACCATCACCGAGCTGCCGGGCTGGCCCCAAACCAAGGCATTGGAAGTGTTCGTGCGCTCGGACAAGAGCGGTGACTCCCACAAGTACGCCAACCCGCAGGCATCGCCGGCCGACACGCTGCAATTGAGCTTGGCCGAGGTGATGTCCGGCGAGTTGCCGGCGCGGGTGCTGGAGTTTCTCGATGAGCCGTCGATCAGGCACCTGCTGGGCGGCGACGTGCCGCAAGCACTGCGCGTGCAAACCTTGCGCGATCAACTGGCGGACTCGGTGGCGCGTCAGACCGGTGACATCGCCGACTACATCCATCAGGCCCGCCAGGTCAGCGCCGATCCCCATGAACGCCGTTTGCGCGAACAGGTCAGCCCGCTGGACCGGCCGCTGGCCGACACCCTGCTGGCCGGCACAACCCCGGCCGAACGGCAAACCCTGGACCACCACGTACCGCTGCGCCTGCTCAATCAGGCCAGGGAACTGAGCTTCGCCCAGCACAGTGTCCAGGCCTACGCGGGGTTCTTCCCGCCCTGGGCGATCACCGAAGGTACCGAGCGCCTGGTGCTCAATACCCTCAAGCGCTACAGCGATGGCTTTGGCGACCTGCACCTGCAAATCCGCGATCGCCTGGTCAGCGGTACGCTGCGTTGTGAAGCCGGGCCGGCCGATGCCCGCCGGCGCCGGGTGCTGGTGCGCCAGAACGACGTGGGCTACGAACTGTTCGATCAGCAGGGCCAGCGCCTGCATGGGCCGGATACCCTGTATGAATGCCTGTTGCGCGCGCTGTCCGAAGCGCAGCAACGTGAACTGGGCTACCGGCCCGGCCAGGGCGCCGGGCTCAAGCATTGGCTGATGGAAACCCTCGAACCCCTGGCCGAACGGCGCCGGGTGCTGGCCGAGCCACCGCTGCGCAGTACGGCAGATGTGCAGACCACCACCCTGCTCGGCGGCGCGGCCCTCGGCGGGTTGCGCCGCGCCCAGGAGCACTTGGGCCAGGCCCGCGCCCGGGAGGTGCTGGCCAGTCTGTTCCCGACCCTGGAGGAGGAACGCCTGCAGCGGTTCCTCAATGAGATCGGCCCGGGGCTGAACAACGATGTCCTCAATCGCCTGGTCCTGCAGCGGCACAACCTGTACCGGGAGCTGGAGCAATGGAAGCGCCTGCCCGGCCCCCATCCCAAAAACAGCCGCATGGCCCGGGAGGAAAAACTGCGTAAAAATATCATTGCGCACAAACTCTATCGCTGCTGGGAAGACCGCCTCGCCGAGCACCGCGACGACTTGGGCCAGGTGCAGAGCGGCGCGAGCCTGGACCTCAGCGCCCTCGACCTGCCCGGCAGCCTGCCGCTGCTGGGCAATGGTTTCGAGCACGTCACCCAACTGAAGCTGGCCAACTGCATGTTCAACGACAGCCAGTGGCCCTTTCTGCAGGCATTCCCGTCCCTGCGGGAGCTGGACGTCAGTGCGAACGAACTGACGCGGCTGCCCGAGCCCATCGCCAACATGCGCTACCTGCGCGACCTCAACCTGGGGGAAAACCAGATCACGCTGCTCAACGGCGACGTTGCGCGCCTGAAAAACCTCAAGCACCTGCGCAACCTGAACCTGTACCGCAACCCGCTGACGCAGCCACCGAACATCTCGAAAATGCCGCACCTGCGCCGCCTGTTCCTGAGCCGCACCCCCATCACCCAATGGCCCACCGGGCTGTTTGCCCACCCACGGGAGGAGGGCTTTTTGCTCGACCTGAGCCAAACCCGGATTGACCATGTGCCAGCGCTCATGGCCGATAGCGCCGAGGCCCGGACCGTCGCCCATACCCGCCTGGACCGCAACACCCTGCTCAACGACCAGCGCCTGCTGTACGAGCAGTACCGCGAAGCCGCCGGACTGGACCCCAACCGCAGCTATGAGCCCCGTGGAGAGAGCGGCCCGTGGCTGGAACGGGTCAGGCCGCCGTTACTGGGCAGGCGCCAGGAGCTGTGGCAAGCGGTGGAGCGCGAGCACGGCTCCCAGGGTTTGTTCGAGGTGATCAAGGCCCTTGAAGCGCCCGACTTCTTCCAGCGGCCCCAGGACATGGACACCTATTGGGACAATCTTGAAACGTTGCGCGAGCGCGTCTGGCGTTTGCTGGAGGCGGCCCACAACGATACGGCGCTGCGTGAAAAGCTGTTCAAGATGGCCAGTTTTCCCGGCCTGTGCGCCGACGGCAGTGCACAGATTTTCAATGACCTGGGCATCGAAGTGCTGGTCAGCGAAGCCCAGCGTTACTCCGCCTCGGCCAGCGAGCGCGAGGGCAAACTGGTGACGCTGGCCAAGGGCAATGCACGGCTCAAGCAATTGAACCGCATCGCCAGCGAGGACATTGCCCATCGGCTCAAACCCGAAGCCGAAGGCGGCCTCGGCCAATGGCTACGTTCCCAACGACGGGAGGGCGTGATGGGTAACGTGGACGACGTGGAGGTCTACCTGAGCTACCAGACCTCCCTGGCCAAGCGCCTCGACCTGCCCTGGCTGTCGGAACACATGCTGTACCGCGACACCGGCGACGTAAAACCCACGCAGATCGAACAGGCCTACAGCACGGTGCTGGAGCTGGGCGAAGGCGATGGCCTGGTCAACCAGATGTTGCTGGAGCCCTATTGGGAACAGTACCTGCACGACCACCACCCGAACACCCTTGAGGCCAACGCCCGGCATTTCGACGAACAATGCGCACGCCTTGATGAACTGCAGGAAGCCCAGGCCAGGCTGGCCCAGGCCAACGGCTTACCCGCCGAGCAGAAGGAAGCGTTGAGGCTCACGCTGATCGGCCTCGCCGACGCCCTGGGTGTACCGCACCCGCAGGTGCTGACCGGGCAACCCATGACGGACGACAGCTACAACCTGCTGCTCAACGAACTGGGCTACCGCGAAAAACAATGGATGCGCGAGTTGACCCACCAGGCTTTGGAACGCCACAGCCAACAACGTAACCGCGTCACGCGCCAGGTCTGACCGTATGGGTGTGTCATGGCACCCCCATTACCAGTACGCCGCTGCCGTTCAACGGCCCCTCGACAGGCAGGGACCCCGCCTGCTTGACCAGGGCGAACGTTACAACGTCGCTCCCGGAACTGTTGGTGATACGGGTCAGGAACGAGCCATTGACTCGAACCGCAGTCCCCTGACGGACAAGGGCCGTGCCCACGTTCGGATTGCTCATCACCAGCGCATTGGCGTTGAACGAGGACGGCGTGCCTTTGTAGGTAATGGTGATCGGCGTGGTAATCCCCGGGTCCGGGCACCGGTAGGTGAGCGTGCGATCGGTACGAACGGTGGTTGATACGGGGTCGGTGCCTATCGCCCTCTGGTGCACGTTGCCGAAGTTGATTTCGATCGGTTGGTTATTGTTGATCGTGCACGACGACGGGGAGATGGTGAAGTCGTTGTTGGCGATGTACGTAAGCTGCAGGCTCGTGGAAAAGGAATCGTAGTTGTTGGTCTGGTCGAGACGTAACACGCCCAGAGTGTCACCTATTCGAATGTCGATCGGGTTGGTCGGGTTGTTGCGGATCAATATATAAGGGATGACATCGATCGGGATCGGAGACGTATTGTTAGGCATGGTCGCAATCCTGATACCCGCCTGGATAGGCGTGTTCCAATAACTGCCATTGATACGCAAGCCGGTCGTCTGGCTGACGAACTTCGGACCAGGCGACCAGGCCGGGCCGATCCTCGTCCCGGTGGCCCAGTAGTCCTGCCGTCCATCCGGGGTATAGCTGTCCGGTTCAAACCGGCATTCGATCCTCACCCCGGACAGGAGAATGCGCGGCTCATTCACCTCCAGCCGCACATTCACCGGAACCTGCAGGTTCAACGTCCCGCCAATGCTCACCCGTTGCCAATTGCCGCCATTGACCCGGCAATCAGCCGCTTTCACGGTCGTCGTGACGCCAGCCAGGGCAAGCAGCACAACGGCTCCAAATAGTCGTTTCATGTTGTTCTCTTTCATCCCATGCATAACGGTTTACCGTTACGGATAATCCAGCGTAAACGTCGAAGTCACACGGTAGCTGCCGTGCCCGATGGTCTTGTCCCGCAGGGCATCCGGCTCACCCTGCACATAGGCCTTGAGCAGGATGACGTTGTTGCCGGGGCTCAATTTCTGTTCGTCGCCGACCTTGTTCACCGGCACCGGCTTGTCGCTCAGTGTCTCCAAACCCAGCCCGATACCAGAGGCACCGCTGCCACCGTCCAGCGCAAACAAACCGGGCAGCGCGCGGTTTTCCGCACCGTTGAACAGGATGGTCACCGAGTCGCTGATGGTGGTATTGCAGTCATCCAGGTGCAGGGTGAAACGTTTGCCCACTGAGCGTGTGTTGATGTAGAGGTGCTTGCTGGTCAGGTCCCACAGCTCCAGGGTGATGGCTTCATCGCCCGGGCGGATGGTGCAGGCCTGTTCCACCAGGTTGCCCTTGAACCTCAGGTTGTCCACCGCCTGCGCCGTGGCCGCCAGGCCGAAGGTCAGCAGCAGGACCAGCCCCTTATGAATCATTGCGTGTCGCATACACTCGACTCCTACTGGTATTCAGCCAACAGCGTGGCCACCGCCGTGAACCCTTGGGCCTTCAGGACCGAACCCGGCCGTTTGACCGGCACCACTTCCAAGGTCGGCGGTGCCGCCAGGCTGATGTCCAGCGGCGTGTTGAGGCGAAACGGCGCGTTGTTCTGGTACAGCCGAATGCCCAGGTCAGGCGCAGTGGTCTGCAGGGCGGCGTTATCAAACGTCGTCTCTGTGCCCTTGACGCTCAGCTTCAACAACCACGGCAGCGTGGAGGCGCCGCAACGGATGGTGTAGCCGACGGCCCTGCGGTATTTCACGCCATCGACGCGCTTGGTGCCGACATCCCCGAAATCGACTTCAATCGTGCTGCCCGAATCAATCGTGCAGGGCGGCGGCTCGTTCAGCGTTCCGTTGAACGTCAGGTTGGCCGACGCAGCACTGAAAAAGCCGAAGCAACACAAGCCGAGCAACGTTCGCTGTGGCCAACATTTCATTGATCGTTTCCTCATTATTGGTACTCGATCACGAGGGTGGCGGCGGTCGCAAATGCCCCGCCCGTCAGCGTGCTGCCTGCGCGCTTGACCGGCACCGCCTGCACGACCGGAAAGGTCGGATGGGTAAACCTGAGCGGCGTGTTCAGCGGCCAGTCCGCCCCATTGGCGAAGAGCTTGACCCCCAGGTCGGTCTTGGGGGTCGAGAGCACTTTGTTATCAAACCCGGCTGCCGCGCCCTTGAGTTCCAGGGTCATCGCGTTGCTGTAAACGGGAGGACTGCAGGTGACGGTATACGGCACGTCCCGTCGATAATTCACGCCATCAATCCGTGACGTCAGCAGGTCATTGCCGAACGGCACATTCAGTGTGCCGCCGCTGTTAATCACGCACGGTGGAGGTGCAATGATGGTCGCGCGGATCGTCAGGTTGGTATCGGCCTGCACGCCCTGGCTGACCACCCACAGCAGTCCCGCACCGATAAAAATGGCCCACGGGCCGGTTAACCTGGTCATTGTTCTGCCCTTACTCATAATTGAGCCTGAAATCCACCACGGCCCGGAATGCACCGCTGGTCAGGGGTGCCGGGGTGCGCGTGGGCTGGACGTTCCAGGTCTGCGTGTTGCGGCCCAAGGGCAAGAACAATGGCTCCCCCCTTGAACCCAGCTGTACATCGCGCCCCTGGGAATCGGTCAGGCGCAGGCCCATCCCGGTGATGCCTTGCACCTTGACCAGCCGTGAATCGTCGGCATCGGCTGGTGCGATGAACGCCACCGAGAGCACCGGTTGATAAGCACTCCATGTCAGGTTCCCCGTGCGCTCACTGGCGATGCGGCCGGCGGTGCGCCGACAATCCTCGAACAGCAGTTGAAAGGCCACGGAGGTCGCCTGGTCACCAGGCCGTTGCAACTGGCTGGCCGATACCGGGCCCAGGTCGATCGTCTGGTGCAGGGATGCCATCTCCAGGCTGCAGGGGGTTTCATGCATGGACCCGAGAATGTTGAGCATCCCGACCATGCCCTCCACATCCTCGTCATCCGCGGCGTGCGCCGGCCCCATCAGGGCCAGCAACAGACCGCCCAAGACCTTCACTGTGTGCAACTTCATGACGTTCTCCGGCAGCAGGCACTACTGATTGGCCACAGACAGTTGCGTGTTCACCTTGCATGTCTCGCCACTGCAGGTGAACGCCAGCAGCGGACGGCCACCGTAATCATTCACGTAGGACAAATAGGGGGTTGTGCCGAGCTCCTTGGCAGTCGGCCCCAGGGCCTGCGTGCCTTTGGGCGGGACCATCACCGGCTCGAAGCCCGGTATGGTCTTGCCGTCCTTGCTGCTGCGCGCATCCACCAGGGTCACGTAGTAAGGCGTGGGGTTATTCACCTGGTAGTGATCGCCTTGCCGGGTAAGGGTCAGCTTTTCCTGCCATGGGTTGGACAGGTCCTGCTGGGTGGGGGTAATTGCCTGCGGCCGGTAAAACAATTTGATCCGGGTTTGCAGGGCGATTTGCAGGGTGTTGGGCTTGTCGCTGCGCGGCGGAATTTCCCGCAGGTTGAAGTAGTAGACCGTCTCCCGATCCTGGGGCAGCGATTTGGCGGCCGGCAACGCCTGGACCTTTACCTGGCTTTGCTTGCCGGGCTCCAGGCGTTGGACCGGTGGCAGCACGATCAACGGCGAGGTGATCTTGTTGCCCTCTTCATCCTCGATCCAGCCCTGGGCCAGGTACGGCAACTGGGGGTTGTTGTTGGTGATGTTGACGCTGGTTGCGTCTTTGCCACCGTCGAAAATCACGCGGGTACGGTCCAGGCCGACAGCGGCGTTGGCGCTCTGGCTCAAGACCGCCAGCAGCAGTGCATAGGTAAAACGTGTGCTGTGTTTCATGAGGATGGGTTCTCCATAGTGTTTCGCTGGCCGGTCAGGCTGGCTGGCTCGGGTGAGGCTTGATCGACGGCTACCCTCTGGCAGCGCAGTTGCAGGGCATCGGTGAACGCATCCGTTGGCAACTCGACAGGCAGCGTCAGGACGCAACGCTCGGTGCCGCCCCAGCTGACGATCATCTGCTCGCCGGCCTGAATGCCGCTCAGGTAGACATCCCCGCCGTCATTCACCACCCCGGTGTCCTGCTGCTTGCGGTTTTTCACCGTGGCGCCGAAGGGCGGTGCGCTGCCATCCGGCAGGCGAAGAACCGCCATGGCCTTCTGGCCGGAAATCACTTCCAGGGATCGGTAGCCAATGGCCCCCTCGGTGAGGGTCAGTTGCGTCACGGATTGAGTGGCCTCGACATCGCTGGGCAATTTCTCCAGGTCAACACTGGCCGCCGTACGCTGGTAGCTGGTGATGTCGGAGATGACCGCCTTGCCGAACGCGTTGCTGCGGGTCGGCGTGCCGTAGCCCCGCACGGGCACATCGGGCACACCGGCGGTATCGACCAGCAGCCGGGTTCCGCCGGTACTGGTGGTTCGATGCAGCGCCCCGCCGTAAGGCGTGAGCGTGCCGCCGCCACGCACGGATGCGCTGAGGGTGCGGTTATTGCCTTGTTGCGTCGTGGCGCTGAGGTCGATGTCGGCCTGGTCACCAATATGGCTCAGGTAGCCGCTGGCCGAGGTGTCGCTGGCACTGACCTGGTAGCTGTTACGTTCATCCAGGCGATCGGCGTAGCGTGTGGTAAAGCTGTTTTTGCCGCCGGCCCTGTTGGCATCCATCGACAGGGTGCCGGTGGGTCCCAATGGCAGGCTGACCGTCAGCGCTGCTCCGTTGTCCTTATATTGGTATTCATGGGTGCGATATAAATTCAGCGACAGGCTCATGTTCCTGACAGAGCCCACGTTGAAGTAACGAGACGCCGACAGGTTCCAGCGCTGGGTGTCCGGCCGGTTCCAATAGGTTTGTTTGTTGTAGCTGGCATACACCGTGGTGTTCAGATCGCGGAACTGTTTGTTCACCGTGACCGTATACAGCGCCTTGTTACCGCCAATGGGTTTCCAGTGTTCAATGAAGTTACCGTCTTCATCGAACACGCCGCGCCCACCCAATTCACCGTTCAACCCATAGTGCCGAGCATCCAGGTATTGGCTCATGCTCAAGTAGTTCTTCTCGGAGAACCGGTAACCGGCGAAGGTGACCTGGCTGTCGTACTCTTCAAAGTTCTTGGAATATTGAAGGCGGTAGGATTTGCCCGAAAGTGTCTGGTTCCACAGGCTGGCGCGAGACTGGGTGACGTCCAGGGAAACGGCCCCGAACGCCAGCAAATCCCGCCCCGCCCCCACCGACAGCGCACGGTAGTTGTTATCCGTTATCGCACCGCCCAGCAGCGACCAACCATTGCTGATTCCCCAGGAAAACTCGCCGGTGCCGAAAAAGTCACCGTGGGAGTGGTACTGCAGGTTGGACGGTCGCCCGGCAGACAGCTTGTAACGAACCTGCCCGGGACGCGTCAGGTAGGGAACGCCTGCCGTATCGAGGTGGAATTTCTGTACCGAACCGTCCTGCTCCTCGACCCGCACATCCAGCGTGCCGGACACGGCGTCGTTAAGGTCCTGGATCCGAAAAGGGCCTGCCGCCACCAGCGTTTCATAGAGCACACGCCCCTGCTGGCTGATGACAACCTTTGCATTGGTCTTGGCCACCCCGACCACTTCCGGTGCATAGCCCCGCAGGTTGGGCGGCAGCTGGCTTTCGTCTGACTTGAGCCCGGCACCGGTAAAGCGGAAGCTGTCGAACAGGTCCGAATACAGGTAGTCCTCGCCCAACACCAGGCGTGCCTTCAGCGCAGGAATGGCGCGATATGCGTAATAGCGACTCCACTCCAGTTTTTGCCGGCTGGCCTGCGCCTCGCGGTCTTTCTCGACACGCCCTTGCCAATCCGCCCGCAGGCGCCAGGCCCCGGCATTGGCCCCGAGTGTGCCGTTACCGCTGAGGTCATTGCGCGTACCGTCACCTTTGCGGTAGCTGGACTGCGCCGTCATGTTGTAGTCGACCAGCAGCCCCGGCACCCCCTCGTCCCAACGTGACGGCGGGTCCCAGTTGATGGCGCTGTATTCCAGGTAGGCCTGGGGAAGGTTGATGTCCAGGGTGGACGTGCCCAGGTCGGCACTGACTTCCATGCCGGGCAAGCCCGTGACATCCAGGCACTGCCCGCCCTTCCACCACTTCAGCTGGTCAGCACCGGACGCCTTGAGGCCCAGTTGCTCGACAAGCTCGCGCGATAAACAGGGCACACTGCCTTTGGGATCATCATCGGGGGCAAAGAACGCCACCGATTGTTCAGATATAGGTTGGGTATTGAGCTGGACCACCATCGAGTAGGTGCCAGGCAAGATAAACCCACTGCGTGCAAACTGAGACAGGTCAATATTGGAGCGATCAATCAGATCAAGAACGTCGGTATTAAACTCAATATCCCCGGCGCCCATTGCAGTTCCAGCCAGTGATATCAACCCGCCAAAGAGGCTGGGGCGCAGCGTATTCATGACTTTCGACGTATTCAACATACACGCAACTCAATCTTCAAAAGTATTCCAACTTGAACCGCACTGCCGCGCGGTGAGCCCCTGCCAACAGCGGCACTCCGTTGCCCACCAGGCGGAGCCTGTAATGAAGTGTCATGTCGCCATCAACCACCGGCAGCAGCGCCATCGGCACTCCCGGCACACTCACCTGGCCAGCGGCGTCCTCAATATGGAAAGCAACCCCCTGCGAGGCCCCAAAGGCCGCAAAGGTGCGCCCGCCCATATCGCTGGGCCCGTCGAACGTCACGCGAAGATGCTCCCAGTCCGGCAGCGTTTCGCCGGGGCGCAGCGGGTCGGGACGCGTCACGGTGCAGTTGACCAGCCGTAGCTGGAACGGCTGCATTTGCCCCGCGCCCTCTCGCAACAGGCGGCCGATGGGTTCGGGAGGCATGTCGATGGTCTGATCGGCAGTGACCGCTTCCAGCCCGCAGGCCGAGTCGATGATCTCGCCTCCCAGCGTGACGAGCCCATCGCCTTGCACACGCGTCTGCGCGGCATCACAAGGGCTGATGAACAACGTCAATGAAGAGGCAATAGCGAGACTTATGAATGTTTTCACCTTGATCTCCCGCCAGTTTTCCCCCGCCACCAGTGGTGGCGGGGGAAACACTTACTGATAAGCCAAGGTGAAGTTGGTGACCGCGCTGAAATCACCAGGAACGATGTCGCCTGTCGCCTGGCCTTGTACGTAGGCACCGAACTGCAGGGTGTTATTACCGGCAACAATGGCCTGCGGAGTGGTTGGCACGCCCAGCTCAATCGCTTTGCCGCCGTGGGTCATCATGATGCCGATGCCGCCCGCGCTGCCGACCGTGCCGATGCCGCCAGGCACAACGCTGGACGGTGCACCGGTGAAGGTAGTGGTCACGGTGTTATCGGTGAGGCCAGACAGGTCGCACCCTTCAAGCTCGATCGCCACGGGGCGGGCGGTGGACTTGCCGCCGGATTGCAACTGATGCTTTGCAATAGCGCCAAGTGCAACTGACTGATCCACAGACTCAGGCTTGATAGAGCAAGCACCCGAATGGACCGAACCGGTAAATGTAATCGTCCCGTCCGCCGCATTAGCAACAGAGATCGAACCCGCCAACAGGCCGACAGTCAACAGCGCAGCTTTTACTTTAGTCTTCATTTGCAGAGGCTCACATGTATTAAAAATCAAAACAAAATCCTGGCTAAGTTGCGCACAGGACTTAATTAACCCAGCGCCAGAACAATTTCCTGAAGCAATGGAAATCGGATGCTTTCCAATTACTTGTATTGCAATTCAGGAGTTCGTTCGAGGCCGGGCAATTATCCATTTCGATTTTGAATATGAAAGCCGGTCGATTCGCTTATTCACGTAGCCTTGTCACACCAAGACACATAGGAAAATTATGGCACTTTGCCAAAACTTTTGAATCAACCGTAAGAAACGGACTACATCAACTTAACGAGAATGATTTAGTGCAGAACAAGTCCGTAAGAATAGGATTACATATTATAAAAAACAACAGTAATTACTGGGGCACGCCAACTAACAAGTTGGCGAATATGTCGAAAGGGTCAGTGCGCTGATCGGCCCGTTTCGAGTCCCGTCTCACAAGACGCGAGATGACCGTTCGTCTGCCGGGGTTGCGGCGGCAATAAGATATATCTTACGTTGTATCTAAACCAAACGAGAGCACCCGAAATGAGAGACCATCATTCACACCGCGACCCCGGTGACAGCCGCGACGGCTTCGACAAACGTCCAGGCCGCGAGCGCGGCGGCCGTGGCCCACGGGTCTTCGCGCCCGGCGACCTGAAACTGCTGCTGCCGGCGCTGATCGCCGAACAGCCGTGCCATGGCTACGACCTGATTCGCCGGATCGAGACCCTGTTCGACGGCGCCTACAGCCCCAGCCCCGGCGTGATCTACCCCACGCTGACCTTTCTCGAAGAAAGCGAATTGATTACCGGCGACGCCGAAGACGGAAAAAAACGCTACACAATCACCGACGCCGGTCGTCTCTTCTTAAGCGAACAGGCGGTTGCCCTCGAAGGCATTCGCATGCGCATGGATGTGAGCAAACGTTCGCTGCGGGGCCAGGACCGTCCGCCGGAAATCCACGAGGCGGTGCATAACCTGCGCCACGCCTTGCATTCGCACCACGGGCGCTGGAGCCCGGAAGAAATCGTTCGTGTCGCGGCGCTGCTCAACAGCACCGCCCAAGCCATTGCCGACGGGAAAGCTCAATGAATACCCAAGCCATCCACCGCGTGACCCACGAAATCAAACGCCGCCGCCTCGAAGTCCTGCGGGTGGTCGACATCACCCCGCGCATGCGCCGCATCACCCTGGGCGGGCCGGAACTGGCGGGCTTTATCAGCCTGGGCAGTGACGATCACATCAAGCTGCTGTTCCCACAGAACGCCGCCGAACAAGCGGCGCTGGACAGCCCCGACTTCAACCTGCGCGGCGACGGCCCGCAACCCGCCATGCGCGATTACACCCCACGCCGGTACGACCTGGACATCGGCGAGCTGGACATCGACTTCGTGCTGCATGGCGATGGCCCTGCCTCCACCTGGGCCGAGCAGGCCAAGGTCGGTCAGCACCTGCACATCGGCGGGCCGCGTGGCTCGATGATCGTGCCGGATATCTTCGACAGCTACCTGTTGATCGGCGATGAAACCGCGATCCCGGCGATTGCCCGGCGCCTGGACGAATTGCCGGCGGGGCGCAAGGTATTGGCGGTGATCGAGATCGCCAATGCGGCGGAACAGCAGCCGCTGGCCAGCGCTGCCGAAGTGGAAGTGATCTGGGTGGTGCGCGGCCAGGATGACCTGCTCGAGACGGTGCAGAACCTGACGCTGCCGGGCGGTTC
The DNA here is from genome assembly GCF_013386315.1 of Pseudomonas sp. P7779. Lineage (NCBI taxonomy): Bacteria > Pseudomonadati > Pseudomonadota > Gammaproteobacteria > Pseudomonadales > Pseudomonadaceae > Pseudomonas > Pseudomonas sp. P7779. The sequence goes on from NZ_JACARZ010000053.1 coordinate 46,758, forward strand.
GCTGTACAGCTTTGTCGCCACCGAGAGCAAGCTCTCGCGCCAGGTACGGCGGGTGCTGCTGGACACGCACAACGTCAATGAGGCATTCCTCAAGGCCGTGGGTTACTGGCAACAGTGATCCCTGTAGGAGCGAGCTTGCTCGCGAAGAACCTGAGAGCGCCGCGTTAAACCAGACACACTGCGTTAT